>PGYG01000007.1 GCA_002839545.1 Candidatus Methanoperedentaceae archaeon HGW-Methanoperedenaceae-1 | reverse complement strand
TTCGGGGTTATTTCATATGTCCTTAGTTTTGTTTGGTATCTCATTAATAACAAACATGCTGAGGACAATATTATTATTTAACTGTCAAAGTCAGGTAATTATCCCAATTGTACAGCCTTAACAGACTGCTTTATCTATTATAAATTAAATAATCTATTCAGTGATTTTAAATGGTTGTTGACATACAGGAAGCATATAATCTCATGGAATTCCTGAAAAAACTAAAACCAGAAAAAGGAGTTCATGTAGCCGAGCAAATGGTTGGAAAATTTAAAGGGATAATCCCTGAAGGCGAAAGCAGCGTAGATTTTTTAAAGAAGGTTCGTGAAAGTCAATATGACTAAAATTTACATTGATACGAATATTTTTTTCAACGTCTGGAATGAAGAGATAGACCCAAAGAGCGGAAAACAGCTATGGAAAAGTTCCAGGGATATTTTAGAAAAAACTGAACGAAAAGAGTTTGAGGCAATAACATCGATTACTACAATAATGGAAATAGTCCATGTTTTCAGGGTAAGGGGCAAGGATTATAATGAAGCTATAGACGACATCAAAAAACTGAATGTTGGGATTAATGCACCGGATTCATGGGTTATGATTAAAGCTCTGGAATACCAGATGGAATATGAATTAGACCCTTATGATTCGATAGCATTTGCAATTGCGCTAACAGCCGGATGTGAATTTTTCGTTACAAGGGATGAGAAAATCATAAAGAAAATAAAACCGAAAATGCGCGGCGCAAAGCCTGAAGAATTATTGGATTGAATAAAACCCCGGATAAATTATTTTTAAACCCTGCATCGTTACCAAAGTTACATGACCCTATGCAATGAACTGAAAGCAAGGCTGGCGCAGTCACAGGCAGACGGCTTTTAAATCTTACCCAAAACCCAACACTCAATCTTCCCCATTGACATCCGTTTTACCCACTTTCATCTGTATCCTGCGCAGAATACCCCTGAGCGTATAAACCTCGCGCGTTGTAAGTTCAGCCCTCCCAAGTATTCTCTGAACCATCATTTGCGTCTTGTTTTCCTTATGTTCCTTATAATCTATATCAGCAAGCACGTCCCCGACATGCTCATACAGCAGCTCAATGTCAAAATGCCCTGCAAGAAATGTCTCGCCTCCTTCAATGTCACTGAGTTCGTATAACACAACTGCAACCGCATGGGATAGGTTCATGCTCGTGTATTCGGGACTTGTCGGGATATAAACGACCATATCACATAACTCAAGCTCCTCATTACTGAGACCGTCATCCTCCCTCCCGAAAAGCAATGAAACAATGCCGCTTTTGCCTGTGAGTTTTTCCCTGAGTTTGCGCGGCGATATGGCTGGCATCCTCTTATGCTTGTTTTCTGTTTTTCCCGGAAGTCCTGTCATGCCAACTATGAGATGTGAGCCTTCAACCGCTTCTTCGAGTGTTGTTGCGATTTTCGCGTTTTCGATTATATCATAGGCATGAACTGACATGATGCGCGCGTTTTTGTCAATTTCACAGGGGTTCAGGAGGACAAGCTCACTGAAACCGAAGTTTTTCATTGCGCGGGCAGTGGAGCCGATGTTGCCGCTGTATAACGGTTCAACGAGGACGGTGCGGAAGTTTAAGGATGACATGGTTGTGGTCAGGGTTTTAGGATTATATGATTCTATGAATACTCTTCAAGGAACTTCAGGTTAAATTTTTTCTTCAACTCTTTTATGTTTTGCTTCATCTCATTTTCCATGCTTTTAAATAAAACTGTTGAGTCCTCTTTTTCTGAAAGCGCCAGTAAAAAACAGTCAGAAAATGCAATGTTGTATTTTGATTTTATTATTCCTGCCCCCAGGCATAGCTCGTAATCAAGCGGCTTTATTTCAATGTGTGGATGAAGATAGATAAAATCATAGAGTTGTTTTGCGCGTTTTCCTGATTCATGGGTTGAATATACTTCGTTGTAAACCATCAAAGCCACATAATATATTTCTGTCAAGGTTAGTTGAGTTAATACGGCTTCTGTTTCACCGTTTTCCACCAGATCAATTACTGCTTTTGCCTCTGGATGCAGCAAGCCGTTGGTGTTGATGTATTCTATCCAGACACCTGTATCTATTGCTATCATTTTACCAGAATGTCACGCAGAAGCCTGTTTAGCTTTGCATCATCCATTTTACGGGATTCTTTCATGGCTTTATCAACTGAATCAGGTGAGGCGCTTACGAATAATTCCCCTGGTTTGACTTCGGGTTCTGCTACAAGGATTATCTTCTTGTTTTCCTGGAATATCTTGAGCTTGTTGCCCATTGATAAACCGAGCATCTCCCTTATTTTCTTGGGGATTACAATCTGACCCCTGCTTGAGATGGTTACTGTTGCCATGTATTGTAAGTAAGACAGTAATCTTATTTAGGTCTTATTAAAGTGGATTCTACAATATTGGATTGTAAAAGCTTCTTATAAGAATCTCAAACCATACTCTCAATCTTCTTAATACTCATCATCGGGTAATCATTCCCTGCATCATAAGCCAACCCCACGTTCACCTTCGTATTCCCATAAAGAACCTCAAGACTCACATTCAGCATCCGTCCCTCAAGCTCGCCGTACCCGAACCTCCCGTTAAGCTTTTTCCCAACCATTTCCCTGTCAATCGAAACACTCACACTCCTCACATAAGGCTGAACCCCGATACTATCCTCAATAATCCTTTCAAGCCCGTCAATTGTTTCCAGGCTTACAGGCGTTCCCACAAACTGGTGGTAAAGCGCGCCAAGCTTAATCCCTGCTTCAAATAAAGCTACATCCCGTTCATTAACGCCTGATTTTTCAGTCATGAAATATCCTTCCCAGAGGCGTCAGGACATAAGCGAAAATCAGGACAAGCAAAACCAGTGAAACCGGTTTCACAGCATCAGGGTAACCTGCATAAAATGCCGTAATATCAACCACAAGAAGAAACGCCATAGGAGCAAGAAGCATAGGATTCTTAAGTTTCGGATAAGCAATTGTACTTACCATCAGCAGGGACAAAACAACAAGAAGAACGGCAAACACAGTCTCAAAATAAGGGATATAATCCTTAACAAGGACGAATAACGCCACGATAAAACCGCCTGCTGTTATGGGAATGCCAGTAAAACCACCTTTGTTTCCCGCAACATTAAACCTTGCAAGCCGAAGTATCCCGCATACCATAAAAAGACCTGCAAGCAGCCCTGATACAGCCGTCCAGCTGCCCAGGACAACGTACGCCACAACAGCAGGCGCAACACCAAACGAGATTACATCAGCAAGAGAGTCAAGATTCTCACCAAGTACACCAGAACCCATTTTCCTGGCAACTGCACCATCGGCGGCATCTGCTACCACGGCAATAAGAATCAATATAAGCGCGCTATCAATCCGCCCACCGATTACCATAATAATAGAAGCAAGACCAAGCAGGGCATTAACAAGTGTAACAATATCTGCCGGCTTTACAAGTTTTATGATACTTTCTCCCATTCTGCTCCTATTCCAATTACTGTATTTTTTCTTTTTTCATCGCGATTATCGTTTCCCCGGCTTTTACATTAGCACCTTTCCTGATAATAAAGCCATATCCTTCCGGGATAACAACATCCACGCGGGAACCAAACCGTATCATCCCGATGCGCTCCCCGCGTTCCACATGCCCGCCTTCACTGATGTATGAAACAATGCGTCTTGTCAGGATACCTGCAATCTGTGTCAGTTCAAGAATCCCGTAATCCGATTTAACCACAACATGGTTCCTCTCATTTACATTCGAGTCCTTATTAAATGCCGGGATAAAACCTCCGGGCTTATAATCTATATGTGTGACAATACCCGAAAGCGGAGCGCGGTTCACATGCACATTATGGATATTCATGAAAATACAGACTATCCTGTCATTTATCCTGATAACCTTGCCATCGGCAGGCGAAACCATATCATCGTCATCACCCTGGGGCGTACGTTCAGGGTCACGGAAGAATACGATAAAAAATAACGTGAGGAGTATACCGATTATGAACAAAAAATGAGCCAGCGTAGAACCAGACCAGAATTGCGAAATATACCCTGTAACCAGCGTGAACAAAAACACACCGAAAATCCATGTGAGCGAACCCTTAGCCAGCATTCTTGAAGATGCCCCCGATTAAATTCATAAGCCCGTCTATCATATTAATGATTTCGGGAAGTATTTTTAAAACCGCATAAGCGATAACAAAGAGTGCAATAAGGGAACCTGCTTTTGCAATAACGGTATGCGCAACATAAAAACTCGTTTCAGGGTCACCAAACCACAGCATCCCGTAAGCATTTACTATGAATACATTACGAAGAAGATTCAGGACATATATCACCGGCACTGAAATGAGGAACGCAGAAGCAAGGCGTTTAAACGGCGCCCTGGTACTAACGATTAATCCAAGGAATAATGCAATACTTTCAATGGCAGTACAAGCAAGAATTATCTCAACCCTGTAACCGTTCACAGCAAGAAGGTTCCAGTCTATTCTTGTAACTGTTACACCCAGGGCAGATGCCAGCCAGAATGTCTGGTCAGTAACAGTGGATATAAGCCAGCGGTTCATTTCCGGGATTTCCGAAAATATAAAATATGATATTCCCCCTATTGCGGATGCTGTTGTAACCATGAACAATGATGTCATGATGTCAATGCCGTTAATTTTCAGGGGAATTGTTTTGTCATGGCGTACAAATGTGTAACCGATAAAAACACTTACAAAGGCAGCAGCCAGGGTTAATACCACATTCACGTAATCGCCAATCGAATAAAAATACGGTGATAGGGACATCCAGTAAACCGCAAAAACCCCCCAGCCAAGACCTGCAAGGTAGTACCTGGATTTTTTCTGCCCTGGAATAAGCGAGGCTATTACGAGCAATCCAAGTGCCAGCCATATGGTATTTCCTATCATGAGTTTACCTTTGTTCCATAAGAGAGTGTATAGATTATATAACTTGGGAATCGCTGAATGATGAGATTGTTGAAATAATTTAATACGTTTTTTGATTCTGGTTTTTTTTAAGATACTATTCTCATTCCAGCATATTAAAACTCACGCTGTACCTGCCTTACACCCTGTAAAAGGTTACGGATGTTTGACTTATATAGACCCCATGGTAGCGGTTGGTCAATGATTATACATAACTAGGTTTATACATGATGAAATTAAATATGAGGGCTATTATGAATATATTGAGACGAGGGCGGTTGTCAGCAGGGCAGGATGAAGATATTATGAACTTCACCTCATCAATGGAAGCTGATACACGGATATTCGAGGCTGATATTGAGGTGGACAGGGCTCATGTTGTCATGCTAAAAGAGCAGGGAATTATAAAGAACAGTGACTGCTCTGCTATCCTTAAAGGTCTTGAAAAAATCAAGAATGAAGGAATCGGGAAACTTGATACTTCATACGAAGACGTGCACATTGCCCTCGAAGCAAGACTTATCGAGCTTGTCGGTGAGGATACAGGCGGACGCATGCACTCAGGACGGTCGCGAAACGATGAAGTGGCAACATGCATACGGTTCACGCTAAGGGATGAACTGATAAATATAATGGCAGAAATCCATGACCTCGTTAATACCCTGGCAAAAACAGCCTCGAAGCATCATGAAACCCTGATGCCGGGCTTCACCCATACCCAGCATGCCCAGCCGACAACCCTTGCCCACCACTTGCTTGCACACGCAAATGCTTTCCTCCGTGACCTTGGGCGGATAAAAGGCGCTTACGGGCGTACCAACCTGAACCCGCTTGGAGCTGCTGCTTTTGCATCCACCGGCTTTCCCATAAACAGGAAGCGGACCACAGAACTTCTCGGTTTCGATTCCCAGCTTGGTAATTCCATGGACGCTGTAAGCACACGCGATTTCATGATTGAAAGCCTTGCTTGTTATGCAAACCTCATGACAGACTTAAGCCGTCTTGCTGAGGAGCTTATCCTGTGGAGTTCTTCCGAGTTTGGTTTCATTGAACTTGATGACAGTTATACTTCCACGTCATCTATTATGCCCCAGAAGAAAAATCCTGATATGGCAGAACTCATGCGGGGAAAAACAGGGACGGTACACGGCGCCCTGGTGTCTGTCCTTACAATTTGCAAAGCACTACCGTACAGCTACAACCGCGACCTCCAGGAAGCAACTCCTCACTTATGGCGTGCAACAGATACGGCAAGGTCATGTGTGCGTATGGCTGAAGGTATGGTGCGAACTGCGAAAATCAAGAAAGACAGGATGAAAAAAGCATCAACTGTCGGGTTCACAACAGCAACCGAGCTTGCAGATACCATTGTCAGGGAAACAGGAATACCGTTTAGGACAGCACATCATATTGTTGGTTATGTTGCAAAAACAGGGGACATGCCTGCTCTTTCAGACCTTGACAGGCTATCCCTTGAAATAATCGGGATAAAATTAAGTGAAAAAGGGCTTTCTGAAAAAAGTATAATTAACGCACTTGACCCTATGGATAATATCAAAAAACGGCATATTACAGGCGGCACGGCACCTGAAGAGACAAAACGCCAGGTAACGGTAATTAATAAAGAACTTTCAAGCAGCAAGAATGAGCTCAGGAAGATAAGACTTAATATTGAAAAAGCCTCTGGAAAACTTGAAAAAACATGCCAGCAATATTCATGACAAATTTAAGTTTTTAAAGTGACATCGAAACATTAATTATAAAATGAATCCTTCTAACGGTATTTAGGATAAAAGAGGAAACATGGACATGAACATGAACGATTCCGCAGGGAAAGAATCAGTTACAGGAAATGTGGCTGAAATGCATACCCCCATTCCCGGATATGGGGATAATTCCCAGCACGGGTTCTGTGTGTCACTCCCTGCAGACGGCGGAAGACCTGTAAAACTTACAGGAACAAACCCCCATGAATTCATACCAATACTGAAAGAAGCATCGGTCGCTTGGTTAAATTTCAAGGTAAAGGATATCAAAAAAGACGGGGAAATAATTGCAATGTCCCTTGGTTTCAGTTCATCCCTCGTTCCCACGGTCCTCTCTGAATACCTTGCTGCCTATGAAGACAGGGATACTGAACTGGGATTGATGCTGCCTGCTGTAAGTGTGGATGAATTTGAAGTACATTCCAATCCCATATTAATCCTTATACGAAAAGACCTGATTCTTACTATCCATGATGAGAAAGTTGACCGTCTTATCCGTTTTTCCCGTTATGCCGATGCTTTCATGAGGAAAATCAAGACAAACCTCATCCAGCAGGATAAAATTACGATAATCCTGACAAGAATCATTGATGTTAATATAAACAGGAACTTTGACCATTTGCGCAAAATCCAGGTTCGGGGGGACGAACTGAGCCGAATCCTGATGGACCCCCTGACACCACGGAACATGATTGCTCCTGAGATTTATAACATGAAACATGCGCTTATCAGTTACCTGGATACCCTCTGGGCAACTCTTGATGTCGTGAATTCACTGCGGCATGGCGATGCTGAGCTCATGACAGACAGCCAGAAATTACTGGCGCGCCTTGGGATACTTTCAGATGATGTAAACCGTCATATCGCCCTGAGCGAACACATGTCCACAGTTCTGGCTACGGGTCTTGAAGTTCTCCAGAGCATCTACAATAACCAGCTCCAGGTACTCAACAACCGTCTTGCCCTTGTCGTGGGCTGGCTTACCCTGCTTGGTACTGCCGTGATGGTGCCAAATACCCTTGCTACCATTTTCAGCAATCCGGCTTTTAATATGACCCAGGATGACAGGGGCTGGTTTTCGGTGCTGATGATTATCTCCACTGTTTTTTCGACATGGGTGGCTTACTGGTGGGTCAGGAAAAAAGGACTGTTGAGGGTAGACTGATTTATTATACTGGTTATTTTTTAGAGAATAAATCAGACAACAACAATATAGCAAGCATTACCAGAACTATTAAGGCAAGCACCAGAAACATTGACACCAATACTTCTTTTAAGTTACTTTCTTCAGGTTCTTCCCCTGAAGGCACAACACCAACGTCTTCAGGCGGTGTCTGTCCCACATCCGGAGTGGCTGAAACAGTGTCATTCGCTGTTGGTGTGACTGGCGCAACAGGAGTCTGCACAACAGCAGGTTTTTGAAGATGTAATATTTTTATTTCCTTGTTGCCCTTGATGTCTATGTCCTCATAGAGTACTTTTGTACCATCCGCACTCCATCTCGGGTTTTTCTGTTTAAAACCGTCTGCTATGGCAAGTTTCCTGCCTGTCCCGTCAGGATTTATAATGTATAACTTCTCACCGCTTGCAAACCTGTCCACGTATGAAACGAATAATATCCCGTCATGACCCCAGTTAGGGTCGTATTTTTTGACATCATCAGAAGTTAACTGCTTCCTGCCTGTTCCGTCTGCATTGGCAGTGAAAAGCTGCATATTATTGCTGTCATCGTAAGAAACATATACAAATGATTTGCCGTCAGGGTTCCAAGAAGGATCCCACTGGCGTTTACCATCATCAATTACCAGTTTCTTGCCTGTGCCGTCTATGTTTACCTCATAGACCTTCTCGTTATGTATTTCGTCTAACGATGTGAAAAGGAGCTTACCTGTTACAGGGTTTTCTGAAACTTCCCCGAAGACGGGTGGTTTATCAGCGTCATTTCTTCCCTGCCGCTTCTTATCATCAAGTAATTTTCGAATTCCTGTGCCGTCTGGCTGGACTATGTAAATCTTCTCCAGACCATCGGTATCGTATGAAAGATAGCTAATCCCTTCATTTAACCATGTCACACCCCATTTCTTGATAGTAGTATTAGTAACAGGCTTTTTTCCTGAACCGTCAACACCCATTGTAAAAACCTGCTGGTTCCTTGAATCATCATAAGCAATGTAAGCAATTGATTCACCATCAGGACTCCATGCAGGACTCCATGTGCCGGTATCATTTGAAATGACCGAAGTCTTTAAAACTGTAAAATCAGCGGAAGTAGTTACTGGAAACAGTAACAAGATAAACAGACAAAATATTATTTGTATAACTTTCATAAAACCCTATGTATAATATCTATAACCCTTGATAAATTTTACGCTGTGATGCCAAGGGCTTTATTTGTTTTCATTATCGATTTTGCTCCGTCTTTTTCCAGTCCGAGCATTGCCCGGATGGCATCCACATTCTCAGGAACCACATCAGATTCCTGGTGGATTGCCTGGAAAAGATATAATTCTCCTTTGTCAATGGAAATAGAATCTTTCCAGAGGATGTTTTCCCACATATCACCCCTTGGTCGTCCCAGGTCTTTTGCCAGTTCCATGGCTTCTGCCGTGGACTTAATCCCGTCCTTGCTGTTAACAAGCCTTATACGCGGTCTGCCGCCAAGTAAGCTTATTATATCATCCTCAACGCATGTTTGTTTTAACTCGATATTAACCGCATGAAGATGCATAAGCGTGGTTGAGGTTTTTACACCTACTGATGTAATATCTATATTGGGAAGAATCGAATTAACATCAGGTCCGTGGTGAGAGGGAAGTTTAACAGGGTCAGGCACAAGCGCATTGATTGGACCTTTTTTAATATCCCCCGGGTCTGTGGCTCTCCTCATCAGGGTAACCCTGGCTTTCCTGATTCCGTACTTTTTATCAAGAGGATACAGCACCCTGATAAGCCCTGTGGTATTGCATGAAACAACCCTTGCAAAATCAAGACCGACAGCATCCTTGTAATTTGCCTCGGAATTAAATGAAAAACCTGCAAGTTCATGGTCTTCACCGCCCTGCCACACAGCCTTTACCCCGTGTTTTTGGTATAGTTTCTTGTATTCCCCGCCAAGGTTTCCGGGTGTGGCATCAACAACAATATCAGCTTTATCCAGAAGTTCATCAATAGTCCCGCTTACTTCAATACCTGATTTATTAAATGAAGCAATATTTTCCTGTGAGTTTGTATAAACGTCATATCCTTTTTCTGTTGCAATACGGGCTTCAAAACTGGGTCTTGTTTTCACGACACCCACAATTTCCATGTCATCCTGTGCAGCCACCGCATCTGCAACACGTTTTCCTATCGTCCCATATCCGTTTATTGCAACTTTTGCTTTCATCTGTATTCTCCGGCACACGAAATAATTCAGCTATCTATTATAGCTTCCTGTTTTGTCAGGTTAACATCAACTATCTTACCAGAAACAGTCTTAACATCCCCGAGCATACCATGAAGCGTGATTGAACCGTCTTCATCCGTGATACGTACCACATCTTCCATTATGATGTCTCCATTAAAAATAACCTTAAGTTCGCACATACCAGTTTATTCGGTCTGTTTGGTATTAAGATTTATGATACCCTGTAACTATTAGGAAGAGGAGGCATTACAATTTCCGAAAAAATGGATGAACTGGTAATCCCGGATTACACGGTCATGGAGGAGCATTCAATAGTTGTTGACGGCGACGTCCTTATCGGGAATTATGCCGATTTGAGCTTTGGTCTTATTGCCAATACCATCGTCGCAGGGGAACATGTGAACGTATACGGGAACATTATTTCGGAAAACTATGTCCGTATCGATATGTGGTCTGAAATTACAGGGGATGTCAGTACAAAAAGCGATGCTTATCTTGGCGAGTTTGTGAGGATTAACGGGAAACTTACTGCTGCCGGAAACCTTGATGTTGGGAATGATGTGAAAATCAGCAACGGGTATGACATTAAAGGATGGCTTGTAGTCCGGAATCCGCTTCCGTTTATCATGTTTATTTTCTTTTATTTGATGGCACTGCTGCACATGGGCAGCGAGGAAGAAGTCGAGAAGGCACTGGAAGAGTTGTTCTCAGAAGAGGTTTCTTACAACAGGCTCATGGTAATTCCTGACAAGACTGTGATAAATCTCCAGGAAATAAAAACCACATCATCGGCAGTAATCGGAAACCATTGCAGGATTACAGGTAATATCGTATCACGCTCCCTGTTAATGGGGAGCTATGGGACATTGTTTGGCAGTGTCCGTGCAAACGGGGCTATTTCGATTGGCGCAGGAAGTACCATTCACGGAAATATGGTTTCAAGTGAAGTGGTAAAAATAGGACGGAATTGTCATGTTCTTGGGAAAATCAATGCCGATTCAGTAATAATGCATGAGACTGCCAGGGTGGATGGGGCATTAACTACCTTAAAAGGGACAACTATAGAGCAGGATGATATTGTGGGAATGGATGAGATGGAAACACAATTATTCTACGGGTTTACCCTTCTCGAAAATTCATAGGATTATTTAGAATACTGTTACGCTGTTTACGCCTTTTATCTTTGTAAGCGTATTTATGAGTTCGCCGCCCACCTTGCCTTCTGTTATTATTGTCAGCATGGGTTTTTCAGCTATATAGGGATCATCCGATACTGCCTGCCTGATTACAACGCCGTGTTCCGAAACAGCAGTCGCCACACTTCCAAGCAACCCTTTCCTGGCGGCATCATCTGGAGTGATAATTATGACACCCAGACCGAGATACGGCGCAACGTCTTTAAGGAACGGGATTGTGCGGACGTTCCGGAATATCTGTTTCATGACTGGATCTTTTAGTATGGATTCACAGGTATAATCGATAACACGCCTGTCTACCCCGATTTCGCGGGCTATCTGGGTGTGGGCTATCTCTATATTTCCTGAAACTACCCTGCCTTCATCGTTTACCTGGAAACCCCTTTCCAGCAGTAGCCTGATGACTTTTTCCTGCGCCGGATGGTTCCTGAATTTTTCTTCGATAACAGCCCACATATTATTGTAAATAATTGTTATGCTTACTACAAATGTTTTTTGTAAAAACGATATTAGTTTTTAACTGGATTGGAAGCCGCCGGAGGGATTTGAACCCTCGATCTGCTGATTACGAATCAGCCGCTTTGCCGGGCTAAGCCACGACGGCACAGGAGTTGTGTATATCCGCACCTTAAACTAAATAGTTTACTAAAAACGCAGGCATGTTTTTATTACATACAAGACATTAGAAAATATTATGTTTATAGATATCCTGAAGATTATCTTCTGTACGCCTTTTTTGCTATACTCATGTTATACTGATATGAAAACGCGCCGGGTCGTAAACAGGGTATGGGTGATAATGCTATCTGGAGGCGCCTTTTTTGTTATTTATGACATCATAACAAAAGGAGTGGAATACCTACCACGCCTGCTAATCTCGGCAGGATTCATATTCGTATTTGTTTACATCCTCTTCAGGTTCGGGACATTCGGGGGCGCTGATGCAAAGTCGCTTATAGTCCTGTCCATAATCATGCCAGCTTATCCTTCGATGCAGGTTTTAGGATATTCGTTCCCGCTAAAAACACCCCTTATAGACCTTTTTGCCCTTGGTATATTCAGCAATGCCGTTCTCCTGACAATTATTGTCCCGCTCGGGCTTGCAATGATTAACCTTGTTAAGATGGGGTATCATATCGATAAGCCGCTTTATATCTTCATAGGATACAAAACAAGAATTTCCGCGCTTGCAGGCAGGCATGTAAGGTTAATCCATGATTTTGAAGAGATCAACGGTGCCGTGCAAACACGATTCAAACGCGGGGGCGTTGATATCGATGAGGAAATAATCAGTAAACTCAAAAGCCTTTCAAAGAGGGGGCTGATTGAGGACGATATCTGGGTTACCCCGAGTTTGCCGTTTATGATACCTATTACAGCAGGGTTTTTCGTGGCTGTTTTATATGGTGACATGATTTTTGAATTGACAAAATATGTAATGTTAAACTAATCATAATCTAAAACGATCCCGGAATCCATCTTATTATAGAAAAAACGTGACCGTTACATTACATGTTGGTGCGTTTTAGAGCTAATAAACCACAGAGTCTGCCATGAACTGCGGTTCATAATTAACATGAAAAAACAGCATATACTATATATCTGAAACCGGGAATTTTTAAAATCCCCATAATAAAATAAGATGAAATAAGTGAGCATAGCAGCTTTCTGCAGTTCCCGAGGACTCGCGTACCTAAGTACAATGCAAAACGTAGGCAGACTTTACTTCTGTGTTCGGAATGGGTACAGGTGTTTCCCTGCCGCTTTGACCGCTATACTCGCTTATGACTGTAATACCGTATAATATGCGCAATCTCTGAATATCGCCCGAATGTAGCTTAACAAATTCCAGCGTGGACGTTAGTAGTCGACGGGCTGAACACCTCGTTGCCTTGGTGCTTACACCCCGACTCTATCAAACTCGTCTTTTACGAGAGTCCTGAGTGGTCTCTTTTCAGGTGAGGTTTCAAGCTTAGATGCTTTCAGCTTTTATCCTTTAGTGCGTAGCTGCCCTGCGATGCCTTACCAGACAACAGGTACACAAGTGGCACCGTTGCATAGTTCCTCTCGTACTAAATGCAACTTACCCTCAGACCACAAAACACCCCTAGTAGATAGTAACCGACCTGCCTCACGACGGTCTAAACCCAGCTCACGATTTCCTTTAATAGGCGAACAACCTCACCCTTGGCCGCTGCTGCACGGCCAGGATGGAAAGAACCGACATCGAGGTAGCAAGCTTCCGGGTCGATATGTGCTCTTGCCGGAAACGACACTGTTATCCCTGTGGTAGCTTTTCTGTAGTCAATAGCCCTCATCAAGAAGGCGTAGTGGTTCGCTAGACCAGACTTTCGTCTCAGGATTTCTTGTTATGCGAAATCCAGTCAGGCTGACTTATGCTCTTGCACTCTACTGTGGGTTTCTGATCCACATGAGTCAACCATTGGGCGCCCTTGATATCTTTTCAAGGGCGTGGCGCCCCACCCAAACTGCCCACCTATAGGTGTCCTCATCTCTGAGTAAGGGTCGTAATCTAAGAAGGGTAGTGTCTCATTGACGGCTCCACCTTACCCGAAAGTAAGGTATCGACACCTCCTACCTACACTGCGCATCAAAAATCACAACCCAGCCACAGGCTGCAGTAAAGCTCAACGGGGTCTTCACTTCCCCCTAGGGGTCTCTAGACTCTGCACTAGAACGTATTGTTCACCGGATTCTGACTAGGGACAGTAGAGCACTCATTGATCCATTCATGCAAGTCGCCAATTAAGCGACAAGGTACTACGCTACCTTAAGAGGGTTATAGTTACCCCCGCCGTTGACAGGCCCTTCGTCCCGTTGAACCGGGTTTTCAGGTACCTGCACTGGGCAGGATTCACTGACTGTACTTGTCCTTTCGGATTAGCAGTCAGCTATGTTGATATTAGACAGTTAGTGCTCCCTGGTCACTGCGACCTGCCAACTTCTTGGCAGGCACTCCTTCTCCCGAAGTTACGGAGCTAATTTGCCGAATTCCCTTAGCCAGCTTACACCGACACGCCTTAGTCTTCTCAACTAGGGGCACCTGTGTCAGTTCTCGGTACGATCATTCAGTCGCCTTTTCACGGGCACCTGGGATTAACCAACTTTCGCCATCACACCTTCACCAGCTTCTCACCATTACGGTTCTCCACCAGTTTGAATGCTTAGACAGGCAGGTAAGCCTGCTTGATCTACCCGGATGCGTCAGCCCCTTGCGGGTATGACTGAATGGTACAGGAATATTAACCTGTTTCCCTTTTGTTGTATTCGAATTACGGTACAACTTAGGATCGACTAACCCTCGGCTGACGAACATTGCCGAGGAAACCTAGCCCCTACGGCGGTTAGGATTCTCACCTAACTTTGCTGCTACTATTGCCAGGATTTTCGTTCCCGCATGGTCCACAGGACTTCACAGCCCTGCTTCTGCCCAAACGGGACGCCTTCCTACAGGATCACCTTTCGGTGCCCCGTGGTATCGGTGGTCGACTTGAGCCCCGTCAATTTTCGGGGCCCCAAACCTCGACTGGTGGGCTGTTACGCACTCTTTAAAGGATAGCTGCTTCTAAGCTCACCTTCCAGTTGTCTGGGGCTTGGGACGCCCTTTAGTGTTTACACTTAGCCGACACTTAGGGACCTTAACCACGGTCTGGGTTGTCTCCCTCACGCACTAGTAGCTTACCCACCAGTGCGGACTCCTGCTATCTACGATGACGGCGATTTTGGAGTTTGACAGGAGAGCTAGGGGTTTCCCCCCAGTATTCCCCAATCAGTGCTCTACTTCGCCGACTATCTCCTGCAAGGTCATGCTGCGACATGTTTCGGAAGGAACCAGCTATCACCCAGCTCGATTAGCCTTTCACTCCTAGACGGGGGTCACGCGAATGATTTGCAAATCAAAACCGCTTGCGGTCCTCGACGCCCCTTTCGGGACGCTTCAACCTGCCTCCGCCTAGATCGCTAGGATTCGGGTCGTACTCTAGTGACTCCACGCACTTTGTATACGTCGCGCCTCACAATGTTGCGCGCATGTTGCTTTCGCTTCGGCTTCCTATGTGTAGTTAGCCTCGCCACTCGGGTACACTCCCTGGCCCGTTCTTCAAAACGTATGATACGACGCTGGCAGTATAGCCCGTACTAATGCCTCACGACATATTCCTTCACTATACAGATCCTTTCACGCCATATCGCTCTATCACCATCTGATTTCAGGCGCTTTGCACCTCCCTTTTTAGGGTACTTTTCAGCTTTCCCTCACGGTACTACTGCGCTATCGGTCTCAAGACATATTTAGTTTTGGAAGTTGATGTCTCCCAAATTCCCGCGAGAATTCCGACCCACGGTACTCAAGACTAAACCACAATCCGCCAATTTACGTTTACGTGACTATCACACTATATTGTGTGTCATTCCAGACAACTTCAACTTCATTGGTTTGGACTGCATGTGGATTAGCTTATAACACTACATCTCCCTATCCTTTCGGTAGGGATTCAGTTTAAACTCAGCCGTTTTCACTCGCCGTTACTTACGGCATCTCTTTTGATTTCTTTTCCTGCCCCTACTAAGATGTTTCAATTCGGGGCGTTCCCGATCCTTACGGATCAGCACAAATGTGCTAAGAGGTCTCATTAGGACATCCTCGGTTCAATGGCACCATGCGCCTCGCCGAGGCTTATCGCAACTTGGTACGTCCTTCTTCAGAGCTTGAGCCGAGCCATCCACCAGATGGCATAATTGCCAGAACACGTTTAACTACATTCAGTTAGCGTCCAGAGATTGCGCTTATACACGGCTTCATCTAGCATGGTTTTTGGTAAAAACCAGCCATCTACCCTTCCGCAGCAGCATTACGCCGCTGAGTGCATTGGTATGGACCCGCTGGGGCTCGAACCCAGGGCCTCTGCCTTGCAAAGGCAGCGATCTTCCAACTGATCTACGAGCCCTTATGTGGACTCGTACAGCCCACGAATCGTATTGACATGACAATTTTTCGGTTTCCAATCGAAAGAAAATATAACACACGTTTGTGTGTTGCGTTAGGAGGTGATCCAGCCGCAGATTCCCCTACGGCTACCTTGTTACGACTTAACCCCACTCGCGAAGCCTAAATTCGAACACGCCAAAATAACGTGCCCTCATTCAAACCTCACTCGCATGGTTTGACGGGCGGTGTGTGCAAGGAGCAGGGACGTATTCACCGCGTGATGTTGATACGCGATTACTACGGATTCCGACTTCATGAGGGCGAGTTGCAGCCCTCAATCCGAACTAAGGCTGGGTTTAGGAGATTACCGTCACCTCTCGGTGTAGGTGCCCATTGTCCCAACCATTGTAGCCCGCGTGTAGCCCGAGTCATTCGGGGCATACTGACCTACCGTAGCCCGCACCTTCCTCCGCTTTAGCAGCGGCGGTCCCCACAGTGTGCCCATCACCCCGGAGGGTATGCTGGCAACTGTGGGCACGGGTCTTGCTCGTTGCCTGACTTAACAGGATGCTTCACAGTACGAACTGACGACGGCCATGCACCTCCTCTCAGCGAATCCAGTAAGGTCTTCAGCCTGACTTTCATGTTGCTGTCTGACCCGGTAAGCTTTCCGGCGTTGAATCCAATTGAACCGCAGGCTCCACCCGTTGTAGTGCTCCCCCGCCAATTCCTTTAAGTTTCAGCCTTGCGACCGTACTTCCCAGGTGGCTCGCTTCAAGTTTTCACTTCGGCACCAAATGCGGTCGCACCGCACCTGACACCTAGCGAGCATCGTTTACGGCTGGGACTACCCGGGTATCTAATCCGGTTCGTGCCCCCAGCTTTCGTCCCTCACCGTCGGACCCGTTCTAGTGGGATGCCTTCGCCATCGATGGTCCCCCAAGGATTACAAAATTTCACCTCTACCCCTGGAGTACCTCCCACCTCTACCGGTCCCAAGCCCATCAGTATCTCTTGAACGTCTGACGATTAAGCCGCCAGATTTCCCAAGAGACTTAATAGGCCGGCTACGGACCCTTTAAACCCAATAAAATCGGTTACCACTCGGGCCGCCGGTGTTACCGCGGCGGCTGGCACCGGTCTTGCCCGGCCCTTGCTAACAACTGCTATTTACACAGCTGGACAGCCAGCATTAGATGCTGGCACTCGGGGTCCCCTTATCGCAGTTTCCTGCATTGTAAAGATTTCGCGCCTGCTGCGCCCCGTAGGGCCTGGATTCATGTCTCAGAATCCATCTCCGGGCTCTTGCTCTCACAACCCGTACCCGTCGTAGGCTAGTAGGTACGTTACACCCACTACTACCTGATAGGTCGCAGATCCATCCTTGGACGCCGGAGCTTTAGATCAATGAACATTCCAGTATCTATGATCTATCCGGTATTAGTCCCAGTTTCCCGGGGTTATCCCAGATCCAAGGGCAGGTTATCCGCGTGTTACTGAGCATTACGCCGAGGGCTTTACCCCTCTCAACTCGCATGGCTTAGTCGGACCCCGATAGCAGTAACCTCTGGCAGGATCAACCAGAATTGTTTGATATCTGTTGAATATCTGCACACGTTTGAAGTATTGTTTTAAACTATCGGAATTATAGGAGGAACTATTGAATATTTTAGGTACAATAGTTCCTTTGTTAATTCCATCTTTCGATTGGAATTAACCGAACTGTCATGCCAACGTCAGACGAGAAACTGCGTTCTTGTCTCCATTTAATGTATCATGATTTGAAATCAGCCCTTCATATTAGGGTTAACCCCTGTTATCCGAGCCGACACCGTATTTTTACCATGATAAGGTAATAAGTATTGGTCACAAAAATCCTTCGCGAATACCGCAAAAGCCAATTGTGCAACCTTATATTGTATGTGTTTTATCGCTTATATAGCTTTCCCCCGCATACCCTTTTGATACGCGGAAGCATCACATTTCGTAAACTTCTAAAACTTTCCCGGTAAGTTCCTCACCGAGTACCCTCACTATTACTCAAAGGTATATAAGGCTTGCGGGATAGTGGTTGCAGATGCAGATTTTATGATTAATAGTGAGGGATTCTATGCCAGGGATTATAGGTTTGGCATGGGAAGATAAAATGTATAAATCACATGATATTTAATAAGAAATTGCCTTAATTGAAAAAGTCGTGTAAAAATCGTTTATAGGTAACAGGTTGCTATCATGGAAATGTTGTGGATGGGAAGTGGTTGAGAATTATATTGCCAGACAAGACAGTAAATAGGGATACAGAGTATTATTTAACATGCCTGGTCTTAGGTCCGGGGATGTGACTATCACAACCACCCTTTCCTTCAAACGCCCTGTACCATCACCCCTAACCCCATACAAACAACAACTGCCAAAGCCGCCAGAAAAATCCATACTTAACAGTATTCAAAACAACCAAAAACAACCCAAAAAAAGTAAAAAACTTAAAAAAAGAAAAAAGGAGAACTCAGCCGAATAATGCGCCGAGTCCTTCCATTCCACTTTCTTCAGACTTATCTTCTTCCGGGGCTGCCTCTGCTGCCGCTGGTGCTGCTGCCGGGGCTGCCGCTGGTGCTGCTGCCGGTGCTGCTGAAACCGCTGCCTTCGCAATTGCTTCTTCGATATTAACACCATCAAGAGCTGAAACGAGTGCTTTAGCCCTTACAGCATCCACTTCAATACCTGCTGCTGCCACAATAGCATTAATTGCTTCTTCTGTCACTTCTTTCTCTGCGCTGTGTAATAATAACGCCGCATATATATATTCCATTTATATCACCTATTGTATTATCTTAACCGAACAACGAACCCAGCCCTGCTGCCACGTCCGTTTCCTCTTCTTCTGCTTTTTTCTCTTCCTTCTTCTCAACTTTCGCTTCTGCCGCTTTTGGTTTTTCCGCTTCTGCTACGGTTGAAGCTGCAAGTTTTTCCTTTAACTTATCACCAATGGCTTGCGCATCCTTCTGTGATGCAATAGCCGCAAGTGCTAACATCTGCGAATTTGCCTTTGAAAGCAATACATCCATAACCTCAGGGATCATGATTACTGCATTAATTGCAAGATTCCTTGATTCTGATGCTGCTTTGGAAAGCAACGTGGTAATGTTGGCTTTTGTCGGATACGCCGCATTAACTGATAAATTAAATGCACTACGGACAGCAGACATGATGTCATTGAAATACCTAGTTTCATCTACTGCCAAAATCTTTGACTCGTAAATCATGCCGCTTTCAATTACCGCCCTGAGATCAAGCCCAAGTTCAACCGGGTAGATTTCAAGACGCGTGAGAATAGATGCAAGTTTAGAATCAACCACATCACCCGCTTTAGCAACGGTCTTGGTCTGGCGAATTACGACTTTCCCGCCCTCGATTGCTGATGGTATTCCAACGCTCTGCAGTTCACCCACGATTGGACCCGGTGGGAACGAAGTTGGACCACTTTGGACAACAATGTCCTTTGAAGCAACCCCTCCACCTTTTATCGGGGCATCTGTCTTACCTTCGCTTAAAATCCTATAAAGCTTGAAAGGATTCTCATTTGATAACAACAATGCGGTCTGGTCATCGATATACCCGCCCATCTTTTTAATATCATCAGATGATTCTTCCAATGCCTTTGACAGTAATGTGTTCCTGCAAATCTTAATATCCGCAAGACCGCGCAGTTTCTTCCGCATCATCTGGAGCTGGTTTGAAGGAATCCCGCGAATCCCGACAAGACCCACTGAAGAGTAAGAAATTAATGAGGTTTTAATTTCATCAATCCTGTCCTTTTTCCACTGGGGAATATGCTCGGAATGGTGTTCAACTTCTGCTGACATGTTAAATCACCTTCACTGCTGGTCCCATTGTGGTCTTGACATATATCGACCTCACGTTATAAAGACCCCGTTCATACCTGTTTTCAATACGGTTAACAATAGCTTCGATATTCTCAGCGAGTTTTGCTGGCTCCATGTCTTTCTTTCCAACTGAAACGTGGAAAGTCATCCTGTCTTTGGACCTTATCTTAATAGAGTTCCTTGTCTTTTTAATAATCTGGGCAAGATCCATGTCCTGCAAAAGCGGAACTGGCATTTTACCTCTTGGTCCGAGTACCTGACCGAGTGTTTTTCCAATTTCAGGCATGTAAGCCGTTTCCGAAATAAAGAAATTAACTTCGTCAGCCAGTGTTTTCGCCCTTGATTTATCGTTCCCGAGTTCCTTGATTTCTTCTGGTGCAAATACGTAATCTGCCCCAGCCTGTTTTGCCAGGCTGGCAGTTTCGCCTTTTGCAAAAACCGCTATTTTTATGGGTTTTCCCAGACCGTTTGGCAGGATGATTTCTTCATCAAACCTGTTCTGCGGCTGTTTCATATCAAGGTTCTTTAGGTTGATTGCAAGGTCAACGCCTTCTGAAAAATTACGCTGTTTGGAATTTTCCAAAGCCTTATTTACAACATCTAATACCTTTTTGTGTTCCAATTAATATACCTCCGTAGTATTCGACTCAAGGTCTCCTACGGTTGATTAGGGAGTACCCTTTTCAACGAGAAACTACTTTAAGCTATCGGTGACAAAAGGGTAATCTGGATTAAAACCCCTTTTTACTGCTTCTCTCCCCGAATCGTTATCACGGTCTGCCTGATTGGAAGAATCTTGCCTGATTTTTTAACGGCTTCCTCAACAATACTCTGCAAGCCGAAACAGCACGGGACTTCCATGTTAACAAGCGTGATACTTTTTATATTGTTATTTTTCAGGATTGCTGTAAGCTTTTCCACATAAGAAGCTGCATCATCCAGTTTCGGGCATCCTATGACCACAGACTTTCCTGCAAGGAAATCCGAATGGAAATTAGCATACGCAAACGGGACACAGTCTGCCGCAACGAGCAGTTCAGAGTCCTTAAAATACGAGGCTTGCGGAGAAACAAGCGTCATCTGGACAGGCCACTGGCGCAGTCCAGATTCCTGGCGCGGGGAACCGCTGGCAGGTGGCGCATGGGTTTTTCTTTCTGTCCTGAAATCAACTGCCATACTTCCGGGGCATCCGCAGGCAACTTCCTTAACAACCGGTACATCCGCAGTTTTCTTCACATTCCCGTGAAGGTGTTTTTCAACTGCTTCCTCGTCAAACTCAGGCGCATCCCGCTTAATTATCTGTATTGCATCCTGCGGGCAGTGACCGAGGCAGGCACCGAGACCGTCACAGAAACTATCGTCCACAAGCTTTGCCTTGCCATTTATTATCTTCAAAGCACCTTCTGCGCAGTTGGGAATACACAGTCCGCAGCCGTTACATTTTTCTTCATCGATAAATACAATTTCTCTTTTCATGATTATCTGATTCGTTATATGCCCATTATAATTTATAAACTTATTTACTGTTAATTATAGCTTAAATGCAATTTGGAGTTTTATATTATAGAAACTTATTTAATGATTCAGGAAATAATAAAGAGTATGCGAGATTTTTTAGACCTTGATAAAAGAGACCAGGAGATTCTATCCCTGCTTGAGAAAGACCCTGAAATGTCCCAGAACGACATAGCTCTTAAGCTCAGGATATCCCAACCGTCTGTGAGCGCAAGGATACACAAGCTCAAACAGAAAGGCGCGCTGTCCCATGTTGTGGGCATGAATCTCAAGAAGGTGGGACTTTACATGGCAAAGGTTGACGTTATTGCGAATAATACTTCATCCGTTCTTGAGATATTCCAGGACTGCCCTTATTTCCTGAACGGGCTTATCGTATCAGGAAGACATAATCTCTGCCTGTTTTTTGTGGGTGAGGATATTGCCACACTTGAGGCTATCGTGGACGGGCACTTAAGGAGCAATCCGCTTGTCACCAGCGCAGAGGTGAGCATTGTTATAACTCCCATGAGGGACCTGATACTGCCTTTGAAGATGAACTTTGATTTCAGTGATACGCCTCCCTGCGGTATAGGTCATAACTGTAAGGAGTGCCACCACCATACATCGAACCGGTGTCTTGGGTGTCCTGTTACTAATAGTTATAACGGTAATGTGTGGAGAAGCGGGAAGAAGTAAGGTAAATGTGCTTTGTGTGCAATTTGCGTGCAGTTCACCCTCCATAAATATCCTGTACTTTATCGCCCCATACCCGTTCAACCACCCATCATTCAATAAATTATAGTCGGCAACTAATTTTACCCTATAACATATAGTAATCACTTATATACACCATAACCCCCATCTGTACAATCACATGGAGGATAACGTGATGGTAAATACCTTAGATACAACACAACAAAAAAATTGCAAAAAAAGTCAGTTCTGTAACTGTATAGATATAAATAGTGGCTGTAACAAACTTACATCCGGGAGTTAAATTATGGATAATATCAGTGCACACGAATCAGTAAGAAAAATGTATGAAGTAATGAAGAAAGACGGCATCACGAACACCTTTGACCGCTTTGCTGCGCAGGGTAAGCGATGTACGTTTTGCAGCACAGGCTTAAGCTGCCAGCTATGCAGCAACGGTCCGTGCCGGCTGAAAACCCACACCGAGAAAGGTGCCTGCGGAATAGATGGCGATTCCATGGCAATGCGCAATTTCCACCACCTGAACATAATGGGAACAACCGCATACACATTCCATGCAAAAGAAGTAGCCATGACCTTAAAAGCCACAGGAAACGGCAAGACGCCATTTACAATCAAAGACGAAGCCAAGCTGCGGGATTTTGCAGCAAAACTTGGCATCAAAGGCGAAAAAGGACTTCTTGGCACAAAAGAGCCATCCGTCAATGAACTGGCTGTAAAGGTCGGTGATGCCATGCTTGCAAGTATCCACACAGACTCGGACAAAGTTCTTAACATGGTCGAGATATTCGCCCCTGAATCCAGGAAAAAGGTATGGCGTGACCTCGGGATTATGCCTGGGGGACCGGCTGAAGAAGCAATGGATATGGCGACATGCAGCATGACAAATATCGATGGCGATTATGTCTCACTTGCATTAAAGTCAATGCGTCTTGGCATAACCACCATCTACGGCGCCCAGATTCCGCTTGAACTGGGACAGGATATTTTGTTTGGCACACCAATGCCGCATGAGCATAATGTGGATCTCGGTATCATCAACCCTGAATACGTGAACATCGCGGTCAACGGGCATGAGCCATTCATGGGAGCAGCACTCATCGCTGCGGCACACAAACCAAAGAACCAGCAAAAAGCAAAGGAGGCAGGAGCAAAGGGATTGCATATCATAGGCTCCATCGAAACAGGACAGGAACTGCTTCAGCGCTTTGCGAAAGACGACGTGTTTGTGGGACTTACAGGTAACTGGCTCAGCATCGAGGCTGCGCTGGCAACAGGCGGAATAGATGTTTTTGCAATGGACATGAACTGCTCGCCTCCTGCACTTGCTGCATACCAGGATAAGTACAATGTCAAGCTCGTATCAGTCTCAAAGCTCGTTGCCATGCCAGGTGTGGACACAAAGATTCACTACAAACCTGAAAAGGTCGAAGCGCAGGCGCAGGAGCTCATTGAGCTTGCACTCAAAAACTTCGGGAAGCGCAAATCAGCAGGATTTGTCAAGCACAACCTGCCAACCCAAAAGACCATCACAGGATTCTCAGCAGAAGCATGCCTTGGCGCACTTGGCGGCTCACTTGACCCTCTGCTTGATGTCATAAAGAAAGGCACAATAAAAGGCGTTGTAGCGCTTGTAAGCTGTACCACACTAAAGGACAGCGGGCAGGATGTCAACACCATCGCCATCGCAAAGGAACTCATCAAGCGCGATATAATGGTCATAAGCGCAGGATGCGGCAATGCCGCCCTCCAGGTCGGAGGTCTGACAACCCTTGAAGCTAAAAACCTGGCAGGACCGGGTCTTAAAGCCGTTTGTGAACTGCTTAATATCCCGCCTGTATTGAGTTACGGGACATGCACAGATACAGGAAGGATAATCATGCTTGTAACAGCAGTGGCAGATGCTCTCGGAGTTGACCCATCACAGCTTCCTGTAGCAGTGACCGCACCTGAATACATGGAACAGAAAGCAACCATTGACGGCGTGTTCGCAGTGGCGTTCGGTCTATATACCCATGTGGCTCCGCTTCCGCCTGTGGGCGGCGCACCAAACCTCGTGAAGCTCCTGACGCAGGATGTGGAAGGACTGACCGGCGGGAAGTTTGCTGTCGAAACAGATATGGTAGAAGCTGCTAACGGCATCGAAGCGCACATAATGAAGAAGAGGGCTGCGCTTGGAATATAAGAATTAATCCAGAAGTGAACGATGCGCCACCTCCAGGCGCATTCTTTTTTATTTTTCCCAAAAACGTCTGTGGAGGAAAAACGGGCAATTAAACAAGTCTTGCAGGCTAAAGAAATTATGAGTGGTGAACCAGACATGAAATGGAACAAAATAGTGTTGTGTATTTTACTTGTATCGTTGTTGAATATAAGCGGCACGGCATCAGCACAGGAAGCTGATGCATGTGTCAACTGCCATAAAGCCTCTGGTGTGCTTGATGGTGCTATTAAGGACTGGGAAGGAAGCAGGCATGCAGAGAACGGAGTGACATGCAAGACTTGCCATGAAGCCAGTGCTTCTGACCCTGATGCGTTATCACATAACGGATTTACAATATCGCCTGTGGTTTCCCCGCAGGATTGCAAAAAATGCCATCCGGTTGAGGTAAAGGAATTTTCACAGAGCCTGCATGCGCTCGGTACTAAATATTATGAACTCCTGTATGACAAAAAGAAGCTGCCCTATCTTGAGAGCCAGCTTGAAGGCGGGTTCATCGTAGCTGAGGGAAAGGAAATACCGCATGCTGCAACCCTTCGGGGCTGCCAGGCATGCCACGGCACGAACATGACAGGGAAATCCACACAAGATTTCACGGTATGGCCTAACAACGGCATCGGGAGGATTAACCCTGACGGCAGTATGGGAAGCTGCAGCGCATGCCACACACGCCACACGTTCTCTATTGCAGAAGCGCGCCATCCCGAAACCTGCGGACAGTGCCATATGGGACCTGACCACCCGCATATAGAAATTTACCAGGAATCAAAACACGGCAATATCTATGCCGCAGAAGGCAATTCATGGAACTGGAGCAAAAAAGACTGGAAGGCAGGGCTTGATTACCGCGCGCCAACATGCGCTGGATGTCATATGTCTGCCGCCGGAGCTGTACCTGTTACACATGATGTCGGTGCAAGACTTAGCTGGGAACTTGAGCCTGCGGTTTCACGGCATACTGATAATATAGCCAATGACCTTGGCGTGCCAATAGGTGACGG
>PGYG01000006.1 GCA_002839545.1 Candidatus Methanoperedentaceae archaeon HGW-Methanoperedenaceae-1 | reverse complement strand
TGAAAAGAGGACTGGGGATTCAATTACATTTTTGGATTTTGCAAAAGTCGGGATTCCTCTTACGATTTGCAATATTGTTGTTTATTGGGTGTTCCTGGCATGAGTCACGGACACCGTGATAAATCGCAAACTTCGGGGCATCAGGAATGATTCTAAGGAATCATATCTTCTATAGTAAAATAATCACCCTTTTTACTAAAGTTTTTATATTTAATAATTAAACTTAATAATTCTTCACTGGGTTTATAATTATCATATTGAGAAGCAATTTGTCCAATTTTTAATGCATTGTTTATATAACTCATGTGTCTGAAGAAATTATGTGTATTTTCCTCATTTTTCAATTTTAATTTTAAAACAGATATAAAATCATCTGTGTGTGATAATCTATTTATATTTATTAATAACTGTGATGGATTTTTTAAAATAAAAGGATTAACAATTGTATTTGTAAGTTGATTAATGTCAAATTTTATCAAAGATCTTTGAATGAGGTAGCCCATACTATTTATTTTAATCAAATAAGGCATATCAATATTATCGTTCAAGACATCAAAAATAAAGTTATCATATTCAGGATCATTTTTATTTATTATTCTTGTTAAAATATCTTTCAATGGTTCATCATATTCAGCTAATTTTCCCATTAATAATAACATTACCTCATTCCAACGACTGTCTATTAATTTAGGCTCAATCAATTCCCACATTTGATCTAAATTACTGATATATCTTTTAGAAATATCGCAGGCAGCAAAATATTCCTGAAATGTTAAATGGACAAAACTATAAATTCCATGCCCCCTCTCTACTAAAATACCAACTCTCTTTCGTATGAATTCCACAAATTGATTTGCTTCATCTTCTGCAATATCTTCATCAGTATATTCACTTTCCAAAAGTATATCCTTCATTAATTTTTTTAATTCAACCGTTTTTATCTCCGTTTGTTCAAAATCCTCTTTAGACAGTATTTGCATTTCATAAGCTAATTTTTCTAAACGTCTTCTTTTTTTTGTATCACCAATATTTTTTATATTAGTTCTTTTATATTTTTCCCAAGTGGTGATTAATGCTTCAGTACATCTATCATACAATTTAACTCTTTCATTGGGTAATTCTGCTTCGATTCTATGTACTAAAGCTATTATTGTTAGCATTAAAGGATTTGATGCTAACCTCTTAACTCCTTTATTTGAATGGATTGCTAAAATAAGACTATTTATTTTTTCGTCTCTTTCTCTGTTGCTTGTTTCTCGGGCATTATACCATAACTTGATAAATTTATTAATCTGTTCATCTGAAAAATCTTGTATTTTGAAATGATTGAACTCTTGTGGGTCCAAGCTTGTATCATAATATCCCGTTATTCTTGAAGTAACAATAAATGTATTGAAGGGATAAGATATTGAAAACGATTCTACAATTTTCTTTATTTTGAATCTGAGTTCTTCATGTGTAAGTTCATCTAATCCATCAAATATAACAATACATTTTCCCATGGATAAATAATATTGAAGTAATCGATTATCCATTTTAAAATTCATATCTTCTAATAAATGATCCATAATATAGTGTGAAATAGAATAACCAGATCCTTTTTCCCTTAATGAATTAGCAAAATGTCTTAAAGTAATTAAAAAAGGGATTTTGTTTGAAGTATTGAAAACTTCCTCAGCTTTATTTTTTGCGTGGATAATAGCAATGTACTTTGCTAAAGTAGATTTCCCTGAACCTGGATCTCCTAAAACAACTATTTTTCTTTTTTGATTCAATACTTTTTCTATTTGTACCTGCTTATCCGACTCTGATTCTACTGATTTTAAAGAAACAAAAATATCTTCTAATTCAATTTTTGGTTTTTCTTTGAAATCTGGTAAGCCTAAAAATTCTAATTTACCATATCTTAATATTGTTTGTTCATTATATAAATGAAGATTCTTTTCTAATTGATCTATATTAGGATATATTTCATCAACAATTTCAGAAATTTTATCAAGTATTTTTTTCTGATACTCAGGTTCTATTAATGAAAATTTTAATTCATTTTGTTTGGAAATTTCATAACTAAAATTTGTTAAATAAGAAATAATTTTATTATCATTTTTTTCCATTTCATTTTTAATTTCACTTGAAATTTGATGTAATGTTTTTAATAATACTGTTATATTTAATCCAAAATCATTTATTTTTTCTTGAGATTTAGATAAATATTGCATCTGTATAGATATATTTGTTAAATTATCAACAACATAATTTCTAAAATATTTATCCGTCATTAATACACTATGGATATTATTAATAAAAGACTTATAAAATTCTCCAGATGAAATTTTATTATTAGGAAATTCTTTATTTAAAAATGATTTGAAAGCTTCTTGTGTAACCCCTTCTAATGAAATGAAAGTATTTAAGATACTTTTTGCAGTATCAAAATCATCTGCTTTAAGGTCAAATTCCTTCAACGTTTTCTTTAAAGTCTGAGAGTAGTAGTTATCTTCATTCTGATAATTTTTCACTTTATTTAATGCAAATTTTGATGTGTTTAATGTTAAGGAAGATAGAATATTGAGAATAATCGTTTCTAGCATGTTTCACTCCTCAAGCAATCATTATTAGTGAATTTCATTTTATAAAAAGGTATATTATATCTCCTAACCTAAAATCCGAGCATAAATCCTCCTCCATCCAGCAGTCACCTATACCGTGTACTTGAAAGATGCATAGCTTGTTGCCGTTTTTGCCTATAAATGTTTTTATGTAATTGCTTATTGAGTTGAAATATATTTTTTTGCCACTCAGTTTATCCCGTCCATCTGGATTTTCAAATTTCCTGAACTGATATTTTCCAAATCATTAAATATCGTGCTGTTCATTCTAAAGCTGCGAGCGTGATGGCTTATGAACGAAGTAAATCTCACCAACAACGAAAAACATGTTTTGCAGGCTATTGCCAAAAAAGACAAAATCCCACCCGAAGAACTCGCACAAACTTCAGGATTAAACATCGAAGCAGCCATGCAGTCAGCATTCCTGCTGGCTGAGAAAGGACCAGTACGCACAAGAAGGCTTGCCGGAACGCCAGATAATCAACTCCATCACCGGGGCAACGCCGCTTTCCGAATTGAAAAAGAAATTCCCCCCCCAGATGGTGGGAATTGCCCTTGGCTGGCTCAGGAACAAGAAATGGGCAAACATCGAAAAAGACATGCTCATCCCGACAGGTAAAGCCGATACAGGGGAGGACGAAAACATCCTCACAAAGCTTCAGGACGCACCGTCATCATCTGCAGGGGACAGCGTAAAAGACCTAATAAAACGAAAACTCGTTGAAAAAACAGAGAAAAAAACCCGCACCATAACAATCACCGCATCCGGTAAAACCCTTGCAGCTTCCGGCATTACTATAGAAGAACAAATCGCCCAGCTCACACCCACAATAATCACAAGCGGCTCATGGAAAACCGCAAAAATCCGCCCTTATAACATCCATACACCTGTAAAACCCGTTTACGGCGCGAAAATACACCCGTACCAGCGCCTCATAAACGAGATGCGCAGGATTTTCCTTGACATGGGCTTCACAGAAATCAAAGGCGACATCGTACAGAGCTCCTTCTGGAACTTCGATGCCCTGTTCCAGCCCCAGGACCATCCTGCACGTGAGATGCAGGACACTTTCCACCTTGATACCACATGCGACCTGCCGGACAGTTATGTAGCCCCTGTAAAAAACATGCATGAAACCGGAGGGAACGCCGGCTCAACAGGCTGGGGCGGAAAATGGAGCGAGGATATTGCACGTAAACAAGTACTGAGGACTCATACAACAGCAGTCACAATAAAATACCTCGCAGAACATCCTGACCCGCCTGTGAAAGCCTTCTGCATCGACCGTGCATACAGGCGCGAGGCTATCGACCCGACACATACTCCTGAATTCGAACAGCTTGAAGGCGTTGTCATGGACAAAGGCGTGAGTTTCAATAACCTGCTCGCCCTCCTGACAGAGTTCTATCACCGCATGGGATTTGAGGAAGTCAGGTTCAGACCCGGATACTTCCCGTACACTGAGCCAAGCGTTGAACCTGAAGTTTATATCGAAAGCATGGGACGATGGGTTGAACTCGGCGGCGCAGGTGTTTTCAGGAAAGAAGTCACATCCCCGCTTGGTATTAAACATCCGGTTCTTGCATGGGGTCTTGGCGTCAGCCGGGTTGCGATGCTGAGGCTTGGGTTAAAGGATTTGCGGGAATTATACCAGAGCGATATCGACTGGCTCAGGAAAAGTACGGTGTTATAGCAGAAAGTACAGCATTTTCCCATGCTGAATAATGAGCGTATGCAGTGTGTTATTTTAATAAGAAGCTCCGAAGTATTAAATACGAATCCAACAATATAATATAATGTCAAATGATTTTCAAGGAAAGAACCTAAAAAATACATCAAAGGTATAAGAAGAGATTGCTCAATGAAAGTGGATTCAAAAAAACCTATGGAACCTGGCATATCCAGTGTCATTACAAAGATAAAAGACATCGGAGAAGCGAATATCAGATTCATAGTGCTATACGGGTCAGCGGCAAAAGGGGAGAACACAAGTTTATCCGATATTGATATTGCAGTTTATCATGATGGCGATAAAAAGGAGAGATTTGATTTCAGGGTAAAAATCCTCGGCAGGGTCAGCAGTAAATTTGATATTCAAACCTTCCAGGATTTACCGTTGTATATCCAGAATGAAATCCTGTCAACTGGCGAAGTAATCTATTACAGGGATTATAAAGATATTTTTAATATTTTCATGAAAACCATCAGGGAATTCGAGGATTTTAAACCGCACCTTGAATTATATTATTCAGGTATGGGGGTATAAAATTTGGAACGAACAGACAGGGAGCGCATTTTCACAAAGCTTGATGAGATGACAGGATATGTCAAAGAATTGCAGGAAATGCTGCCAGAGGAGGAAGAATATCTGCATAACCTTATCAAAAGGAGAGCATGCGAAAAAACGGTTGAAGTCGCGATAGAATCATTGATAAATGTGTCGGCAATGATCGTTTCCGCGCAAAAGTTGGGTTTACCTTCAAATGAAGAAAATATTTTCGATATTCTTATTGAAAATGGAATATTAACTCATGAATTTGGTGAAAAGCTAAAAGACTTGAAAGGTTTTAGAAATATCCTGATTCACCGTTACGGGCATGTTAATGATGAAATGGTCTATCATAACGTAAGTAATTATTTAGATGATTTCTATAAATTTGAAACAGCCATTATATCATATTTAGAAAAAAATAAATATTAAAAATATTTACATTGAAACATTACAAAAGTTCCAACTCCTTCAGCTTCTCCACTGTCGGCACACCGTTTTCATCCCATCCCCTTAAGATGTAATATTCATCCAACGCGCTCCCAAACTCATCCCTGTTTATTCCACCATTACCGAAAAACCGCTCAGGCAGGCTGTCGTCCTCCCGTGAAAAACCTGCGCTGTTATTGAACATCCGCTCAAGGTTCCATATCCGCTCTCCGCATTTTTTGAACTCACTGGTAGAATAATCAATCCCTGTTGCAGCACTTAGCAAACTGGCAAACTCAGTTACAGGAATATATAACCAGGCGAAAATGCACAGTACCAGTGAATCCATAACTGCATTCTCGTTCTGGGAGCCAATCAATAGTCCTGCTTTTCCAGTAAAACTCTTGCGCTCGATTTTCACCGGCTTCCCGAAAACCTCGCGCGGAATCATGTAACCCCTGAGGTGGCATCCCCCGCGGTTTGATGTGGCATAGGAGAGCGCCTGACCGTAAACACCGCGCGGGTCGTACGCAGGCAGTTCAAGTCCTTTTGACGTCATGGATACATTTTTCCCGCTGGATTCTGCAAGGGATTTTGAGCCTTTTCCGAGTTCCGCTCCTACATCTTCTTTTTCCCCGATTTTCCTGACAAGTCCTGCCAGGTCATTGAAATCCTTGCCCATGAGTTCAGCATACGCAGCAATGGTTGAGCCTGATGAAATTGTATCTATCCCGTACTCGTTGCACATCCTGTTTGCGCGGATTATCTCATCCATGTCGGCATTGTTATTATCAGGTCCGAACGCCCACAATGTCTCGTATTCAGGAATCTCATGCCCCTCAAACGCGCCGCTTTTTATGATATGCTTACATGCGATAATGCAGTTGTAACACGCATGGTTCCTGAGTTCGTAGTTTTCCTTCATGAACTCGCCTGAGACTTTATCAGCATCAGTGAACTCGCTTTTCCTGAAGTTTTGTGTTGGCAGCATCTTATTGTAATTTATCAGGTTCATAAGGGATGATGTCCCGTAGGTGGAGAGGCTTTTTGAGCGCATCGGACCTTCGTAAAGCTGTCTCAGCGCCTCGTCCCGCGCTTTTGCGAACGCAGCTTCATCTGCTATTTCTGGTTTTGTACTTCCTTTCACCACAACCGCTTTTAGCATCTTTGAACCCATGACTGCACCAAGCCCGCCCCTTCCGCAGGCATGGATATAATCGTTCATGATATTTGCAATTGGAACAAGTTTCTCACCTGCGCGCCCGATGCATGCCACGCTACCCTCTGGTTTTAAAATGTCCGTACATTCCCGCACGTTCTTTCCCCACAATTTGTCTGCTTTAAGGATACTAATGTCATCGTTTTTGATTGAGAGGTAAACAGGCTCTTGCGCCCTGCCATTTATGATAAGCGCATCAATTCCAGCAAATTTCAATTCCTTCCCGAAAAAGCCGCCAGCGCTTGAATTGAAAATAGTTCCTGTAAGCGGTGAGCGTGTTACCATTGAATGCCTGCCTGACAGGGGCGCGGCTGTGCCTGTAAGAGGTCCTGTTGCGAATATCAGGGGATTTTCAGGACTCAGTGGGTCAAGCTCAGGAGATACGGAATCGTAATACAGTTTTACACCGAGTCCCCTGCCTCCGATAAACGAGCGCAGGATATTGGGGTCGATTTTATTTTCCGTGATTTTACTGTCTGTTAAATCAACAGTGACGGTTTTACCGCTCCATCCGTACATGGTATTCAGAAAGGGGTTTTTTGTATTAAAGATGTATCCTCTTTCAAGTCCCGAACAATGCCAATCACGGATTCAAGGTCTTTTGCATCATTTATCTTTTTACGGACAGTTCTTACGTTCTCCCCGCCCCTGACAAACCACTGGCATTTCAGTTTGAAATCACTGTACGTCAGCAGACCGAACTTCCGCGATAATTCGCAATACTCAAGAAGGTCATCAACCGTTTCCCCGAATGTCCTTAGAGGCAGGAGTTCGCCTTTATCAAGGTAATGTGAAATCCTCCTGAAAAGGAATGGAGCCCCGATTACAGCCCTGCCTATCATTAACCCATCGCATCCTGTGTATTCAAGCACATGCTTTGCCGTTTCCTCGTTATTAATACCGCCGTTTGCAATTACCGGAATGGAAAGTTCGCGCTTAATCTTTTTAATAAATTCAAGGTTTGACGTTCCGGCATACTTCTGTCCCGGTGTTTTCCCGTGAACAGAAAGTGCGCTTGCGCCAGAGCTTTCTATACACCGCGCGAGCTTTAGTGTTTCATCAAGATTACCCGTTATCCTCATTTTTGCAGTAACCGGAACATCAAGTGAGCCGCAAAGCTGTGTTATGATGTCACGGATTGCCGCAGGAGTCCTCAGTAATGCAGAGCCGCATCCGTGTTTCATAATTTTATAGTCAGGGCATCCGATATTCACGTCAAAGAGTTCAGGTTTATACGTCTCATGCAATATGAGGGCAGAATCTGCCATAACCTGCGCACAAGAGCCAAGAAGCTGCAACCCAAGCGGTCTTTCGTCATTGCATGTAAGCCCGCGGATTATGCTTTTCCTGTTATGGCGGATGACTGCATCCGAGGCAATCATTTCGGAATAGACAAGTGATGCGCCATACTTTTTGCAGAGTAACCTAAACGGCAGGTTTGTTACGTCTGCCATGGGCGCAAGGACAAGGTTGCCTTTTAATCTTAATTTCCCGATATTCATTTTTTTTAAGGGCACTTACAATTTTTAATTTATTTAAATCATACAGATGGATAAACTATAAATATTATGTTCGCACATATACGAATTATAGTGGGCAGACAAACATTTTTAATAACACCACCCAAAATCCCCTCCTGCCCACTACCCTCCTCCTTTTCCCCGTTATCATTATACTGCGGATAAGTCCTGCTTCTGTATGAGCCGTATTTTTGCCTCAAATTCCGGGTTTACAATCTCATTTAAGTGCAGCCCGACTTCTTCAGGCGAGTATCCAAGCGCCATTCCCAGAAGCTGGCTGTAGTGAACAACCGGAAGGTCGTATTTCTTCCCTGCTTTTGCAAGTTCTGCCTGTCCTGTATCATACTGCATGTGGCAGAACGGGCACGCATTCACGATACAGTCAACGCCTGCTTTTTTCATACGCGTAAGCTTGTATCCTGTCATCTCAAAGGAGGTTTCAAGCATTGCAGACCTCACACCGCCGCCAGCACCGCAGCAGCTTGTTTTTCCTTCATAGGGCACACTTACTGCACCCAGCGCCTCAACAAGCTCGTCAAAGAATACAGGGCATTCAGCGCCGCCGAGTTTCCTGTCTTTTGTGGGTTTCATGAGATGGCATCCGTAATGGACTGCCACGTTCAGTTCAAGGGGTTTTTCGATTGCATGGTTTAGTTTTTCCGCACCTATTTCCCTGTAAAGGAATTCGGTTATGTGCCTGACTTCAATTGTGCCTTTGTATTCCATGTTGATTTTTTTAAGATGGGTGTTAACTTCATCCCGCGCGGTTTCGTCGTTTTTCAGGATGTTGTTTGCGTCCATGAGTGAACTGAAACAACCGTTGCAGATTGTCAGTATGTCAGTGTTTTTGTTTTCTGCAAGTACAAGGTTCCTTGATGCAAGAGTAAGCCACGTAGTCCTGTCAAATGAACGGAAAACTCCTGGCGCAGGACAGCACGAAGCCTCTTTAAGTTCACTCCATTTTATGTCCAGCCTGTCAAGAACAAGCTTTGTGGCTTTTTCAATCCCAGGGTACCTGTTCGGGATAAGGCATCCAAGGAAAAGTGATAATTCCTTCATTCGTTTACCAGCTCTGGAAATTTAGTTGAGTTAAGAAGTGTTTTTACTTCTTTGAGGGCTTTCGGGTATTTGCTGACAGTTTCCGGCATGCCAAGTCCGAGCTTTTCCCGGATGGAGTTGTGCTTTTCATCAAGCGGGATGGCGTGTCCTGTTTCGATAAGGAACGCACATACTTTCCTGTGGGCAGGGAGTATGATGCCTTTTTTAACGGCTTCACTTCTCAGGGTAAGTACGCAGTCCGTGACTTTTATCCCGCGCGGGCACCGCTCCTGGCAGTTGTAGCATGTGGTACACATCCAGAGTTCAGGTTCTTCCGAGATATCTTTCCTTGTGGAATCCCGGATAATCTTCCTGACATTGAGGCTTGTGTACTTTCCAGACGGACAGCTTGCATGGCAGGTGCCGCACTGGAAACATGTGAGGATTTCAGGATTTTTCATTGATTGGATAATGGGTAAACTAATATTTAAGATATTTTAAGGAGGGAGAAGGAGGGGTGAGGAGTTGGGTTTTGAGCCTCAATATCATTTCGTTGGATTTTTTAGCGCTCTTATTCCCTTCATTCGTATTTTATTCACAACCCAAAAATCTCAAAAGTTAATCCTTAGTTGATTCATGCCACAATATAGTAATAAACAGCATATACTGCCATGAATATCAGCACAAGAATAACGCTATCCCCGATTGGTGATTTTATTACAGGCTCGCCAGGATAATTTTTCCACTCTTCTTCAAGGAGTTTTCCTGAAGCATGCGGCGGCATTCCCGGAAATCTGCCAAACAGTTTAAACACTACGGTACCTGCATAAAGGAAGATTGCCCGTGTGGGGTTCTTTCCAAGCCAGATAAGATAATCAGCAATTCGCTGGAATATAGTTACTGGTATCTGTGCAGCAATAGAGAGGGGTTTCTCTATAAACCACATAAACACTTTGCTCCCTTTCCTGTAGAACCAGTCGGTGTCCACGCTAATCGTATTTTCACCGCCAAGTTTGTTCCGCAACATAAAAAATCCAAGAGCAGTGAACAGAAGTACCTGCAATGTCCAAACTACATGTTCTGATGTGTATGGAACATAGTCAACCGGATTGGGAAGAAGATTATAGAGCGCAGCAGGATATACTCCGATAAGGATATTCAAAAATGCTGCCAATCCCATAGCAAGAAGCATGTTTACAGGCGGCTCTTTTGCTTTTATTCCAGCATCCTTAGCAAAGAAAGTGAAATAAGGCAGCTTGAGACCGGTATGTAAGAATGTGCCTGCTGATGCAAGTGTCAGCATAAGCCATATCAATGGCAGATGCTCATGAGCCGCCGCAGAAATTACCATGGATTTACTGACAAAACCGCTAAACAATGGGAATGCTGAAATCGCAAATGCGCCTATCATGTATAAGCCCAATGTTATAGGCATAGTCTTGTATAGACCGCCCAGTTCTGTGAGTTTTCTTCTTCCAGTCATATGTATGACAGCACCCGCGCCCATGAATAGCAGACCCTTATAAAGTATATGGGAAAAAGCATGAGCTACTGAGCCGTTCACTGCGAGCATCGTCCCCATCCCGACTCCTGCGACCATATAGCCTACCTGGCTGATGATATGGTATGCAAGAAGCCGGCGTATATCGTTTTCAAGAACTGCATATACTACGCCGAATATTGCCATTATTGCACCGAACCATACTAATATCTCAACACCTGAGAATGACCTGAGCAATACGTAAACAGCAGTCTTGGTAGTGAACGCGCTCAGGAACACAGCACCGGTGATAGAGGCTTCAGGATATGCATCAGAGAGCCATGCATGAAGAGGTGGCACAGCCGCGTTTATCATGAAACCAATCAATATTAAGTAGGAGTCCGTGGTACCAAAGTCAATAGGACCGAATTCGATAGAACCTGTATTTACTAAACGCATTATGATGCCGGCAAGCAGGACAAGCCCGCCGAATACATGCACTAAAAGATACCTGAAACCAGCATCATAGGAGCTTTTGTTTCCGCCATACCAGATAAGGAATACTGATGAAAACGCCATTACCTCCCAGAAAACAAAAAGCGTGAGGAAATCCCCGGAAAAAACAACACCGAGTGCGCTTCCGGCATACAAAACAGCAGAGAAATGCTCTCCTTTATTCTTGACATGCAGGGAATACAATATACCTATGAATGTCATGATGACAAACACATAGCCAAACGCAAGGCTTAATTTATCGACCTTTCCAAATATCAAGTCATATCCTAAGAAAGATGTCACAAATCCTGTGCCTTCGCCCATGTTCAGCAGGCTGGTAAAGGCAATAATGGGAAGCAGGAGCATATACCCCGGTCTTAGTCTTCCTTTCAGGAAAGGAATAAGTAAAGCCCCAAGGATTAATATCAAACCCGGAGGTACCCATTCATTCATAATAGTCCTCCTTTTTCATCAGCCATTTATGTCCTATGAACTTTGATACGATTATTATAATAACGCAGGAGATGAAACCATACACTGCACTAAATCCAGGAATCGTATCCCAGAAGAACTCTACTTTTTCCCGGTGGATAAAGAAATCAGCCAGCACAACAGCAACAAGGCTTGAGTAGAATAGGTATTTAAGCATCTTTATATTCCCAGGTTTATCAAGATACCCCATATCTATGTCCCCCCTATAAGGTTTTGAACGGCAATCGCGATAAGAGCAAGTGGTTTGTCAGGCATTATCCCGATAATAATTGATATAAGGGCTGTTAATAAAAGAGGAACGAGCATGAATAATGGCGCTTCTTTATAAGATAAAACCCTGTCCGGTTTTTTGAAAAAAGCGTTTATTATTATTGGGAAGAAGTATGCCACATTCAGGAGTGAGCTTGCAAGCAGCACGAGAAGCAGAGGTATCTGCGATATCTCCATAGATGCTATCAGTAGATACCACTTGCTTATGAAACCAGCAGTAATCGGGGTGCCAGCCATACCGAGCGCACCAATACTGAATGCAATCATTGTAAATGGCATCTGTTTTGCGATTCCGTTCATTTCACTTATTTTTTCTTTGCCAGATGCGACGATGAAGGCTCCGGCGCAGAAGAAGAGGGTTATTTTCATGAAGGCATGGTTGAGAATGTGCATCATCCCTCCTGTAATACCGGCAGGCGTTAACATAGCAACACCCAGAATAATATACGAGAGCTGGCTTATCGTTGAATATGCCAGCCTTTTCTTCAGGTTATCTTGCATTAGGGCGAAAAGGGAGGCAACTATAATGGTAAAAGCCACTACATACGCCATGGCAAGTGCCAGTCCGGTTTCGCTCATGACATCAATACCAAAAATATAAAGGATAATCCTTGTGGCTGTGAAGACACCTGCCTTTACTACGGCTACAGCATGCAATAATGCACTCACCGGGGTTGGAGCTATCATTGCTGAAGGCAGCCACGAGTGTAAAGGCATGAAAGCTGCCTTGGCAGAACCTATCATGAAAGTTACGAAAAGCAGTATCAGTATATTTTTAGGGATTCCCTTTCCGGCAATAATGCCGCCGAAAGCAAAGTCAGTAGTACCAGTATAGTGGTATACTGCTATTATCGAGAACAGTAAAAAAACACCCGATGTAAGAAGATAAAGCAGGTATTTTCGTCCGGCTTTCATAGCTTCAGGGGTTTCGATATGCACAACCAAGGGATAAGTGGATATCGTAAGTATTTCAAAGAATATGAAGAGTGTGAATAGGTTTGCTGAGAACGCTATACCTATTGCGGAAGATAGGGCAATGGCAAAACAGAAGAAAAACCTTGTCTGTGCATGCTCTTTCAATGTCCTCATGTAGCCTATTGAATAGAACGTAGTAAATATCCAGAGGAATGAGGCGATTAGCCCAAAAAGCAAGCCAAATGCGTCCACCCTGAACATTATAGGCAGATTAGGCAAAACATCCCATAATTTAAGTTCAATCAGCTTTCCGCTCATTACCACAGGAATCATAGAGGCAACAATCCCGAATTTGATTATCCCTGCTAAGACAGAAACCCCGTCCCTTATATTCGGGCGCTTGCTGAAAACAAGTATCATTAACGCTCCGAATAAAGAAACAAGGATTGCAAGACCTGGATTGAATGATGTAATAGTTTCCATTTATCCTCCTATGGCAATACTCCGGTTACCCATATTTTTATTACCTCTATGGGAAGGGATGCAAATAAACCCGCCAAAAGTATCAGGACTGCAAATGCAATGATGGGTAAAAGCATACTCAGTGGCGCTTCATCTTTCTTTATTTCTTCGGTTTCATGTACGCCAAAATATACATTTTCGAAAATCCTCCAGAAGTAAACCGCAGTTAGCAGGCTGCTTAAAAGAATTACGACAACAAATACCCAATTTCCCGCTTCAAGAGCGCCCCATGCAAGATAGAACTTGCTGGCAAAACCTATCGTTGGCGGAATCCCTATCATGGAGAGCGCCCCAACCACGAATGCTCCCATCGTGTACGGCATTTTTTTACCCATTCCTTTCAGTTGATAGATGTTTTTTATTCCAGTTCGATATATGATGGCACCTGCGACCATAAAAAGCCCTACTTTCATCAGGCTGTGGCTGAGAATATGGAGAATGCCGCCAGTCATGGCAATATTGTTAGCCAGACCGACCCCTAAGATTATATAACCTATCTGGCTCACACTGGAATATGCCAGCATCCTCTTTATATCGTACTGTGCTATTGCCAGTACTGACCCGGCGAGTATGCCTATTGCTGCCAGCCATGTGAGCATGCTCATTACAGGTACAGTCTCAATCACATAAGACGGGGAAATCACTGTAAACATCACCCTGATAAGTGCGTATATCCCGACTTTGGTAAAGGTGCCTGCAAGTAAAGCGCTTATAGCGGAAGGGGCGTGGGTGTAAGCGTCAGGGAGCCAGGTATGCAGGGGAAAAAGTGCGGTCTTGATGCTGAGCCCTACTACAAGCATCGCGATAGCTACAAGGAGGACGGGGCTTCCGTAAAGCGCAGGAATAAGTCTGGAAAGGTCTGCCATGTTCAAAGAACCTGTCATCACATACAGGTAGCCGATGCCCATAAGAATAAAAGAAGCTGAAATTGTGCCCATTATCATGTAGTTGAAGCTTGCCATTCGGGATTGCCTGTCCCCAAGAGCTATCAGGGCATAGGCTGCCAGGGAAGCTATCTCCAGGAATACATACAGGTTGAAGATGTCTCCCGTAACCACAATACCCAGCATGCCTGTTGAGAGAAGTATGTATAATGTATAAAGCGGCATCTCCTTCCCTGGTACCTCTAATCCAAGGCTTTTCCTTGAATATATGGAAACTGAGAAGCAAACGCCTGCCACTATTACGAGCACAAAGGCGTTCAGGATATCAACTGCATATTCTATTCCCCATGGGGGCTGCCAGCCGCCCAGCCAGTAGCTTATGTTTCCTGCGGTTATCACATTATAAAGAAGAAGGAGGCTTATCAGGAACTGGAGCATTGTGATAAAAGTTGCCCACGGGCTGCATAGCTCTTTTCGTATCATTCCAATGATGGGCGTAAAAAACGCCCCGAAGAAACCAATTACAATAAGCAGTATGGGAAGATGGTCTGTTATCATTTGCTCAACTCTAAAATTTTATCTTCATCCAGGGTTCCGAATTCCCTGTATATCCGTATGGCAAGAGAAAGTCCCACTGCCAGTGTGCTTACTGCTACAACAATAGCCGTAAGGATCAGCACATGGGGCAGCGGATTTACATAAACAGCAGGCTCTTTTAAAAGAATAGGCGCAGTACCGCCGCTAACGTCCGCAGCGGAAACATAGAACAAGAAAATAGAATACTGGAATATGCTCATGCCAATCAGCTTCTTTATGAGATTTCTCTTACCTATCATTCCGTAGAAACCTATGGTCATGAGGGTAATATAGATTATATAATTATATTTTGTAAAAATGAGCTCAAGCACCATTTATTCCCCCTTCTCTTTAAGAGCAATGTCATAAAAAATTGAGAGCATTATTGACATAACAGTAAGACCAATTCCCAATTCCACCATCTCTATGCCGTACTTGCTCGCTTCGGCTGGCGTTCTGCCTATTGGTATGACGCCATACTCAAGAAAATTCCCTCCGAATATTATGGCAAGCATGCCAACGCCTGCATATATGAAAAGCCCGGTACTGGCTATTACCATTAATAGCTTCACAGAAAGTATCTTCTTTGCTTCCTTAAGACCAAAAGCAGTTGTATAAAGAATGAAGCCTGCTGCAAGAATAACGCCTGCCTGGAACCCGCCTCCGGGTCCAATGGCACCGTGGATAAGCACATAGAGTCCCCATAACAGGATAACAGGTACCATGATACTGGCACCTGTCCTGAGGATAATATCATTTGAAACAGGCGCAGCTTTCATTTTTCCTTCCTCCTTATCAAAACCATAACTGTTATCCCTGCCGTGAATATTACCGTAGTTTCCCCAAGTGTATCGTATCCCCTGTAGTTTGCTAGTATGGCTGTTACAATATTTGGCACGCCTGATTCTTTATACGACCCTTCGACATATCTCGGAGCTACATGTTTATTAGCAGGAGCTTCAGGATCTCCAAGCGCTGGAAGGTCGGAAACTCCATAAACAAGGATTGCCCAGAATATAATACAGCTCAAAATAGCAAGGTATCGCCTCATTATTTCTCCTCCTCATACCTTTTAGTACATGCGATGGCTGCAACAAGTAATATAGTGGAAACGCCAGCCCCGACTGCTGCTTCTGTGAAAGCCACATCCACAGAGTTCATCTCAACCCAAATTACTGCCATCATAAAGCTGAAACCTGCAAAAAGCACGGTAGATTCCAGAAGGTCCTTAACCATGATGGAGGCTATCGCCAGAACAATAACCAGAAGCAGCATCAACAGGTCAACAATCAGTATCATTTGTTATTCCCCTTTTTCCACTGTATCCATCCATCCTTTGTCCACATCTCATGTCCACTTTTGATTGCAGCCCTGAACAGGGAATGGATTGCGATTGGACCAGTGAATAGTACAAAAAATATTATAAAAAGCATCTTCACGCTCACAAGGTCAAAACCCTGGTATATGATTAAACCGCCAAGCATCAAACTTAACCCAAGAGTATCACATTTGCCTGAGGCATGCATTCTGGAATATACATCAGGAAATCGTATCATACCTACAGCCGCGGTAAGCATAAGAAAAGCCCCGATTGATAATAAAGCAATTACCAGTGTTAATCTCAATACCTCAATCATTCACATATCCTCCCTCTTTCAAGATACTTCGCTATTACGACAGTGGCTATGAAATTAAGGATGGCATAGAGAAGGGCGATATCAAAAAAGTAAGGTCTCTCAAATACATATCCAATAAGTACAAGGATAACAATGGTTTTTGTCCCTATTACATTTACACCGAGCATCCGATCATAGGTGGATGGACCTTTTATGATACGGTAAAGAACAAGGGAGGTTGATACGAGGATTACCCAGATGAAAGCTTCAAAATAGACCATTAATTCCACTTCCTGCTTTCCCCGAATATGTAACCCACTCTTGCAGCCATTTCACATGGCGGCGTTGTGAGAAGTGAATCCGCAGGCTCCCTGGCTATGGAATGGACATAGAACGTGCCATCGTAGTCTATATCGATGGTAATGGTGCCTGGGGTTAGTGTTATGGAATTGCCAAGAGTTGTCATTGCAATGTCACTTTTTAATGTGGATTGAAAGGAGATTATACAGGGATCAATGGGCATGCCCGGACTTAAAACCCTTTTGACTATATCCCAGTTTGAAAGTATGATTTGCCATGTTATCCATGGTAAATATGCGGCAAAACGAATTAATGACTTAAGAGCGTGGCGATAATCTTTTACCAGCGTAAACCTGCTATGGAAAGCATATGCAACTACAAGGGCGCATGCCAAACCAAGTGACATGTAGAATATTTCAAATACCCCTGAATTAAGAAGCCAGAAAAGATACATCATAATAAATGTAAATATGAAGCTGAAAGTCCTGACGCTACCGAGTTTGCCGTGCATGTTCAACCATCTCTTTAATACATTGTGTATATGACTGTGCAACCCCAGATGTTTTGACTGTATATGAAATTGTCGGTTTAATCCCTTTAACTGTTGAATCCATTATTTCCATACACTGATGCTGTTTTTTGCACTGTGATTTCGGGTTTTTGCACGACTTACGTATCAAACTCCATCTTCGAAAAAAAAGATTGGCTGAAATTAACGTTATCTCATGAATCCCCATGGACATTATGATGAGGAGGTGCCCGGAAATTATGAAGTATAGAAATGCTTATTTTTGAATACGATTACTTATCAGGGTTGATTATGGAAGATATAAAAATATTCAGGACAAAAACAGGTTTTTGCCAGGTTTCGCCGGATAAGATTATTTTAATAAATGAAGGGATACGGGGGCAATTATCTGATTTGGTTTATGGAAAGGATAATTTCAGGATACTGCTGTTCTATGGTATTACTTCATTGATTTTGTTGGGCTTGTTTGCAATTTATATTAATGTTGGTAATGTGTTCCTGTCTTTAGTGGCTCTGGTTTCAGGGCTTGTTGTTGCTATTAAAATGTTAAAATATTATAACACAACAGCAGAACCTATAATTGAGAGAAGCCAGATAGAAAAGGTGGTTTTCTTCAGGGCAATTCCTGTTTTGAGGCGGGCGCATTTCGTTGTGCATTTTACAGCAAGGAACGGCAAGAAAATGAAACGCCTTATCCTGTTGCCCGGTATCCTGAGAAAAGGAAAGGATGAAGCTGCCAAGGCACTTGATATTATGGTTTCAGAAGGCTTGATTGAGTGATTCCGGGTTATCGGGTTGAATGTGATGTTATCAGAAAATTTTAAGTAATCCGGGATAATTAGCCTTTTCACATGGCATGGTTCGAAGTGGATATATTCAATAAGTCGGTGGATGTTGACCTTCATGAATATACCCACAGGACTGCACTAATTGTGGCGCGGGAGAAGGTCAGGGAAGCTTACGAGCACGGGTATAAGACTGTCAGGCTAATCCACGGCGCAGCGAATGCGCAGAGCAGGGACGGCGGAGGGAGTATCAAGTTTGCCATGCGTGACATGTTAAACAGGGGGGAATTCAATGCATGGGCGCATGACCGGAATTCCGGGGGACATAAGGTCGGGGATGCATCGATTGTGCTTTCACTCAGGAAGAACCCGGCTCCTGTGGATAAAGGGTGGAAAGATATGCCGATTGGGGAGTATTGATTAACTATTTAGCAACTCCGCAATCTTATCAAGGTCATACTTCCTCATCCTGAACTCCTGGTTCCAGCCGCCCATTCTCGTATAATCCGCATGGAAATCGTTTGCCTCCTGCGGCGTATCAAAAACGTATATTGTTGAATTATAGAACTCAGCAGAAGTGTATTTCTTCCCGTTAATAACAAATACCGCATTGTCATCAGCAACGATTTTCGGGACAGTGGCTTCAAGGAAATAGTAATCCACATTGTTATAAGTCCATTTCCTGAATTTCGTTGAGTTCCCAACATCCTTTACTTTTAATGCAAGCCATGCATGCTGGCGTTCATAGGACACGATTATTTTCGGCGCTACCTTGTACTCCGTCCTTACGTAATCCCAGAAATACGTGGACATCCTTGAGCAGTCAAGCTCATCAAGCTGGTAAAGATGAGACCACCCCTTCCCATAATAAGAATCCAGGTCAACTGAGATATTGTCTATCAGCAGACGTTCAGCGTCCGGTTCTATCCGTGTTTCAGTTATGTCTGGTGCAGCAGGTGGTGTTTTCACATCAGGCACTTCTTTTTGGTAATACTCATCCACTGCGCCGCTATTATCAGTAGAATCATTCGCGCCGATACAACCTGAAAGTAAAAACAATAACACAATTAACAAAAAAACAACCATTCGTTCTTTCATCAATCCAGTTATTTGCTCATCTTACAATTTAAGTCTTGGCAGGAGTTTCCTTTTCACTCCAAGCGCGATTAGAATGACAGACACGATAAATACCACTACCGGAATGACATATCCCACGAATACAATTATTGCAAGGATGGTATTAATGAAGCCGCTGGCAGCCTCACGCAGTGCATCTGTTATGCCCCAGCCATCGCCCCCGATTGGCGCAGGTTCAGCCATACTGACAGTAATGGTTGACATCTCGATGTTCTTATCAAGGTAATTCAGTCTGCCGGTAAGGCGTTCTATCTCGCCCCTGACACGCTCAAGTTCTTTTTCAACTTTCAGGATTTCTTCCACCGTGACTGCCATACCAAGGATTTCCTGAAGCCGTGTCTCCTGTTTTTCAAGATTCCCCCGGCGGGCTTTAAGGTCAATATATTCCTCCGTAACATCCTGTCCTGAAATATCCTTTGACCTGACTTTCCCCACAGTTTCGAAGTGTTCGATTGTTAAATAGAAATTCTTCTGCGGAACCCGCACAGTCATCCTGCCATTATATCGTCCGCCGAGGTCATAGGTTGAAGAACTTGAAATGAACCCGCCTGAATCCTCTGTGATTTTTTTTATGTCATTAAAAGCCGTCTGGACACTTTCCACTTCTATCTGGAGGTTTGCAGTGGAAATGATTTTCCTGTCCCCGTATAATTGTGTATTTTTCCCTTTCTCAGATGCCGTATCTGCAAACTCTGCATTAATTTCATCCTTTAGTTCATAATTTAGTTCATAGCTATCATAGCTCATGGACGGGGCTGTTTTTTTCCAACCACCGCCTGACTGGTAAGACAGGCAGCCTGCACTTACAACCACAAGTATAATGGCAAAGAAAATGAAATATTTATTGCTGGTCATAATAAGATAAATTAACCCTGAAACAATATAACGATTGCTTTAACTTCGATTTGTTTCGCAGTTAACCGTTACATTTTTTAACCCCATTGAACATTAGAGTCAGGAAGGAGATAACAAAATGTCGAATAAGATTCTTTTAATCGCTGTTTTACTTGTGACCGCTGTTTTTTTATCAGGATGTATTTTTGATAAAGATAATGGCACAGGTGCTGACACAGGTATTATTCCCGATGCGAAACTGCCTGACGGTTTTACCTTTTTAGGAAGCCATGATGCAAACGTGGAAGTCGGGAACACAACACTACCAGCAACAGAGGATGTTTACAGGAATAGTAATAGTGAAGATATTTACGTGCAGGTCATTGAAAGCGACAACCCTGGCGGACTAATAACCCGGTTTAAGTTAAAATATAAAGATGCCAATTACGAACCGTTTAAAGATATCTGGTTTAACGGTCATATTGCCACACAGGTTAAGGATTATATCACCCTAAACGGAAAGCAGGAAGCACGTTATGTTGTAATCTGGGCAACAGAAACCTCAATGATGATAGTCGGTTCATCAGCAGCAGAAAAAGATGTACTTGACATGGCAATAGCAACAGGTTCTTAGAGCAATCCCATCAATTTGTGCGTCTGTGGAATCACGCGCACATCTTTTAATTTTTCTCCCGCAAAATCCATTAGCTCAAGCAATACGCCTGTGGCTATGCTTTCTTTTCCCATTGCTGGAGTTACCGGCTGGAGAACCAGCGGGATGTCCCTGTCAATCGAAGCAATGCCTTCAACAGCAGGAGAAATCGATTGTATGGTAGTTTCAGCGAGGACAACCAGTTTCACAAAAGTCTTTGCCGTTTCGTTGAAAATCGAAACGGTTTCAAGCTCGTTTTCCAGCAATTCATGGTAGTGGTCTGTGGCTTCATGTTCTGGTAATTTAATATCACATGATGCTATATCGATAATATCCCTGAGTTCCCTGGCTTTTTCCGGGAATCCTGAGTTTGTCTCAAGGTAGAGCGGATATTCAAGTTCAAGTTCCTTGATAAACCCTGAGTTAATGAGCGGTTCACCGCCTGTCAGGGCAACGTGTTTAGTTGAAGGTGTCCAGAGTTTCCGGATATTTTCCTCAATGTGCTCCCTGTCAAGGGGATTCTTAACATTAAAAAAATCACCAGTTCCTGCTTTTTTCTCTATCCTGCATGAATCCGATACTGTGCGGGTATGCGGCGTATCACAATATGCGCAGTGGAGCTGGCATTCCTGGAAACGTAAAAATACCTGGCGTACACCTACGTAAGGTCCTTCGCCCTGAATGGAATTAAAAATCTCACTTACCTGTGCAGACGGCATTAAAGTCAAAATATATTATTTTTTATCCTACTTGATGAAATCGATACCGTATTTTGCAGATGTGGCACTGCCTTCTGTGTTTTTACCCATTATCTGGTGTGACTTGACACCTGTAACAACTATCATTGTCCGTATTGTGTTTTCAAGGTCAGGGTCTATCATGGCACCCCAGATTAACCTTGCATTAGGGTCAATACGGGTATAAAGTTCATTTACAACGCTTTCTGCTTCTGAAATAGTCATATCAGGTCCGCCCACGACATTGACAAGGGCAGCAGTTGCGCCTGAAATATCGACATCCAGCAGCGGACTCCTTATTGCCTTTTGGACGGATTCTATGGCGCGGTTCTCACCCTCGGCTTCACCAAGCCCTATCATTGCAACACCGCTCTTTTGCAATATTACCCTCACATCAGCGAAATCAAGATTTACAAGACCTGGTTTGGTAATCAGTTCGGTAATCCCTTTAACCGAGCGCATAAGTACTTCGTCACAGACCTTGAACGCTGTCTGGAGCGGAAGATGAGGCACAACTTCAAGCAGTTTGTCATTAGGAACAACAATTACGGTATCAACAACCTCGCGCAGTCTCTCAAGCCCGGCTTCGGCATTTTCCATCCGTACCCTTCCTTCAACAGAAAACGGTAACGTAACAATTGCTATTGTCAAGGCCCCTGCCTTCCTGGCAATCTCAGCCACAACAGGCGCTGCACCGGTTCCGGTTCCGCCGCCTAGACCGCACGTCACAAAAACCATATCAGCTTTATCTATCGTTTTTTCTATATGATTGTGGGATTCCTCAGCAGCTTCCGCGCCCAGCTGGGGTATACTTCCAGCCCCCAGTCCTTTTGTCCTGTTTCTCCCGATTAGTACCTTATGCGGCACCTGTATGTTCAGGAGATGCTGGGCATCAGTATTCAGCGCATACAATTCTGCACCGAGTATGCTTTCATTAAATATCCTCTGGATTGTATTGGAGCCTGAACCGCCGCATCCAATAACCACAATTTTTGTCTTTAACTCTTCAAGAATTGACTGAAGTTCCTCATCAGACGCGCCAATTATATCAGAATTCCTTAAATTCTCCTCCCTCGAAACTGCCTCGGTAATTATTGATTCCATGTTTAATACCTCAATTATTTGAATTAATTCAATTTAATTGCCCTTTTATTTATTTCATATACCATCTCAGGATTTATAGTTTTTCCATCTATAAAAATGGTTTCCCCTCTTGCAAGTTCCCCAAAGAGCGGTCCTTCATGGATTCCAAAGGAGCTTGCAAGTTCAGGACTGAACTTTTTCTCAGTTATTTCAATAGTCCCGTTTTTGGCGGTGACGTCATATTCGGTTTCCAGTATTTTTATACATTCCCCGGTAAGTTCTTCTGCTACGATTCTTGCGCAGTTGTCATCCAGCCCTAATATTACATGTGAAAACCTGCCGTTTTCATATTCCATATATGCAATATTGTGATGTGAAAGGAAATTTTCAAGCCGTTTCTTATCGATTTTCTCGGCTTCTGCGAGGAGGACAGGATTTATGCGGGCGACTTTTACCTTTGGGCAGATACAATTCTGGCATGTCAGGAGTTCGCATTTTATGCCGTTTGTAATCTTTGCCCTGCCTGACGGGCACAGTTCCCTGACTTTCTGCCTGATGTGCAAACAGAACTCCCTTGGGATGCCGTCCATATCCCTGATGTCGCTTTCCCTCAGCACTTCATAGCCGAGTTTTTTAATTATGGCATAAAGTGCATCACGCTGTTTTGCTTTCATGGATTTCCTGTCAAAGTATGCAAAATCAGCATTTGATTTCATAAATGCCTGTTTTATAAGGTTTTCATCCAGTTTATCAAGTGCGTGGTTCGGGAAGATGTGACCGAAAGTGACATCTGTTTCGAGGATGAGTGCATTTTGTCTTGGAGCGTAGTGGGTTCCCCCGAAACCAACTGCAACAGGAGCCTCGTTGTTTTTAATAAGAAGTATTGCATTTGCGGCTATCCTTCCTGCAACCTCATCAATCCATTGTGCTTCACCGCTTCCGATTTCGATGAATAACGAGGGGAGCTTGAGTTCGCTTGGTCCGTGATGGGTGCATTCAAGAGTGACCTCATAATCCTCGTTTTGCGCCAGTATCTTGAGTGAACGTAAAAGCGAACCGACTGCCTGCGGCGCGGCTGTTGCGAGTTCTTTATCCCTGCCCCCGAACTTTGCCTCATCGACATTGCCTGTTGAGTGGACTGTGAAAATTGCCCTGCCGTCTTTGCTTCTGTGTTTTGAGGCAAAGATCAGGAGGTCGGTGCATAAACCGCAGCCTGTTAATTTTTTATCGAGCCCGTCCTGGTAAATAAGTCCCTCATCAATCTCTACAATCCTGAAATCCTTGAATTCAAATACAGGGTAGTTGCTGCTTGATTTTACGGGCTTCCACTCACGGATATTTAAAAGATTATTCTTGATGTTCTGGCTGGCTCTGTCCTGGGTTGAGCAAACGATTGTAATCTTTGATTCACCGGACAAAACACTGCCTTCTGGTTAATTGGTTGATTCTGTTTTAGGTGCGGGAATTAGCCGGTGTCTCAGACAAGCAGGGTTTCATCGACTAAAGCGTAGTCCTTTGCTGCCCTTACAGCTATAAAAGGTATCTTTATTGAATTGTCCTGCTTCTCGTATTTTTCAATATCAACGCCTATATCCGGTTTTACTACAAGATATACAAGCTCCCCGCCGTGTGAATCCATTATCACGTTGGTTGCTATTCCCAGTCTTGACCCATCCATTAGCATCACGTTCTTGTTGAACAAACTCTTTGCAAGAATTTTCGCCATAGTTACCTCATTTTGTATAATGTATTAATCTGCATATAACGTTTCTGTTTACGCTGTCATTAAACTAAAAACTACTGGTGTTTAACATAAATTAAATTTACGGTAAGGGGTTCGGCGAGGTGTGCGAAAATTGATGTTTGTGGTCACTACCCCGGAATCAATTCCGATGCATCACGGAGGGTGCATATGGTGTGCAAATTAAAGGGGGCATGGAAATTAAATAGAAAGTTTTTTATATGTATTACAATGTTTTCATATTTATGACGATTTGTATTGCAGCTATTGCTAAAGAAAATGATAAAGAATACATCATTTTCACTACAGACCACATGGTTACAACAAATATGGGGGAGTTTGAACATAGTATTCTCAAATATTCAAAACTCAATAAAAACACCATTGCAATGCTGGCAGGACAAGCATTGTTGTTTGATGATTTAATTAAATTAGATGATAATAATATTCAATATGATCAAATGAAATTAAAAATATTCGACAATTTTAAAAAGAAAAGAAAAGAAATCCTTGAAAATGAAGTGTTTAATTCTTATGGGATAAATCAAGAATTTGTTGTAGATTCTTTAAAAAAAGAAGTTCCAAATGTTTTCGTTAATACTATTTTAACAAAAGTCGTAGAATTCAAATTAAATACATCTATTTTACTAACTGGGTTCAGAGATTCAGAAGCCCAAATAACAAATATTGAAGAAAGTGGGATTATAGATTTTAGGTCCATGAATTTTCATGCAATAGGGTCGGGTGCGATTCAGGCATCAAACACTTTATTATTTCAAAAACATTCAAAAACAAACCCAGTATTGACTACAATTTATAATGTCTTTAAGGCAAAAAAAAATGCAGAAGCGGGTGGTGGGGTTGGAAAAGAAACAGAGCTCCTAGTTTTAACAGAAGATGGTATACAGAATATTTCCGATGATGATTTAAGTATTCTCACAAATATCTATATGGAAGAACTTCAATATGGTAAAAATAACGACAAATTGAATCAAATCAAAATAGAGGTTGGTTAAATGTTTATTGAAAAGAGAGAAATACAGGGGTATTATTCATTAAGGGAACAATTCTTAAAAGATTTGAAAATAGGGATTCAAATAGATTCTTATAAAAAAGGAGAAAAAAAGCTACGTAAATCGTTGAGTGAACAAATAAAAAATGGTAAACTTTTCTAATATTTCAAAAACATGCCCGTTTTCAGTTAAGGGCGATGCACAAAACGAGTTTTGGATGCAGTCACCTATACCCCGTACTTGAAGGACACAGGGCTTGTTACCGTTTTTACCTATAAACGTTATTCTTATTCGCCTTTCCTAACACCTATAAACAAGAGGTAAAGACCAATAACTAAAGCAATATCCACCTGAATTGCTAAACCTGTTCCAGCACCCACTGCACACGGTATAATTAATGATACGGGTTGAGTAGCCGTACATGCAATGAGCAAATATATGAATGGAAGACAGAAGATTAAACCAATTATCCGTATGTAGTTTTTTTTCAAACTTTCCCCATCAGCTTCCCTGCAATTCCAGTATGATGCCTGCCCAGATCCCTCGCAAGTTTCAACTCATTCACTGACGGCATCCTCTCGCCCATCCCGCCTGCAATAGTCGATGCGCCATACGGGGAACCGCCTGTAATTTCATCAATCCTCATCTGTTCCTGGTAAGAATACGGCAATCCCACACACACCATACCATGATGCAGCAAAGTTACCAGGGTCGTAATAATGGTAGTTTCCTGTCCCCCGTGCTGTGTGGCTGTGCTCACAAATACCGAAGCAGGTTTGCCTACCAAACCCCCTGCCAGCCAAGTTGAAGATGTCCTGTCCCAGAAATTCCTCATCTGCGCAGACATATTCCCGAACCTTGTTGGTGTCCCGACAATTATCCCATCGATTCCCTCAAGGTCAGTTTTAGGGTCGGCTACAGGGATATTTTTCATTAATTCCTTTGCATTCCTGATATTATCATCCCAGTTCGCCTCAGGAATCAATTCAGCAACCTGTTTCAAAACAGCAATTCCTCCTGCTTCTTCCACTCCTTTAACGATTTCATTTGCCAGCGCAAACACATGTCCGTACATCGAATAAAACAGCACTAAAATTTTTGGCTTATTGTTTGTCATATTTTCCCTCTTTAATTAATGGATATTAACTTTCATCTTTTATCAATTTTTCCGGTGAAGCGCTCCCGCCATCGCCCTCTCTCATCTGTACCCGATGTAAGACTTATGCTCCTCTTTCTTCTGCACACCGCCCTTAAACTGTTCCTGGAGCTTCTCGTAATACTCAAGCATACCCTCAACAAGCGCAGGTCTGACTTTCTTCAGCGAATCCCGGAAGTGCCTCATCTCAACAACTTCAGAATCAAAATTCTCCCGAAGCGCCAGCATCACGGCTTCCCTGCACAGCGACTCAATATCAGACCCAACGTAATTATCAGTAAGGTCAGCCAGTTCATCAACATTCACATCTTCAGACACGGGCACGTTCTTCAGGTGAATCTTGAAAATATCCTTCCGACCAGCCTTGCCAGGCGGTCCGACAAAAACAAGCCTGTCAAACCGTCCCGAACGGATTAAGGCAGGGTCAATAATCTCAGGTCGGTTCGTTGCAGCAATCACGACAACGTTCTTCAATACCTCAATGCCGTCAAGTTCGGTCAGGAGCTGGTTAATCACACGCTCCGAGGTCTTCGAACCGCCATCGCCTCCCCTCACGGGTGCAATGGCATCAAGTTCATCAAGGAAGATTATAGACGGTGAAACCTGCCGTGCCTTCTTGAATATTTCGCGGATGGCTCTTTCAGATTCACCAACCCATTTAGATAACAGTTGCGGACCCCTGATACTTATGAAATTGGAAGAACTCTCATTAGCCACTGCTTTTGCAAGAAGGGTTTTCCCGGTTCCCGGCGGACCGTAAAGCAATATTCCTTTAGGGGGTCTGATACCCATTTTCAGGAACTTCTCAGGATTCTCAAGCGGCCACTCGACAGCCTCCACGATTTCCTGTTTAACAGCATCAAGCCCGCCGACTTCATTCCATGAAACCCTCGGAACCTCAACAAACACTTCCCGCATGGCAGAAGGTTCAACTTCCTTAAGCGCTTCCTCAAAATCACTGGCTGTAACCTCCATAGTGTCAAGCACTTCACGCGGCACCGCCTCATCCAGTTTTATATGGGGCAGGTATCTCCTGAGGGCTTTCATGGCAGCTTCTTTTGCCAGCGCATATATGTCAGCGCCAACAAACCCGTGCGTCCTGTCGGAAATATATTTATAATCAATATCCTCGGCAAGAGGCATTCCTCGTGTGTGAATCTGGAATATCTCAATCCTGTCAGCCCTGTCAGGCACCCCGATTTCAATCTCACGGTCAAACCTGCCCGGGCGCCGCAATGCAGGGTCAATGGCATCTATGCGGTTGGTTGCGCCGATAACAACGACATTTCCCCGCGCCTCAAGCCCGTCCATCATGGTAAGAAGCTGCGCCACGACACGCCGTTCAACCTCTCCTGTAACTTCTTCCCGCTTCGGGGCAATTGAGTCAAGTTCATCTATAAAAATAATCGACGGTGCTTCCTTGTTTGCCTCCTCGAAAATTTCCCGCAGGCGCTGTTCACTTTCGCCGTAATACTTGCTCATTATCTCAGGTCCTGCTATTGAGAAGAAATTTGCACCTGATTCGTTAGCAACAGCCTTTGCGATAAGGGTTTTCCCGGTTCCGGGGGGTCCGTACATTAACACGCCTTTCGGGGATTCGATGCCCAGTTTTTGAAATACCTCAGGATGTTTAAGCGGCAGTTCCATCATTTCCCGCAGGCGCTGGACTTCATCACGAAGACCGCCTATATCCTCATACGTAATTCCCGTTCCTATGACATCCATCACCACAGGTTTCTCCCTGAGTGTGATTCTTGTTTTCTCGGTAATCAGTACGATGTCATCAGGTTCGGATTCCACAACGATTAACGGTATTGCCTGCCCTGTCCCCACAATTCCGAGGAAGGGATGGGTCATCGTGCTCATAACCGGTATAATATCGCCCTTGATGACAGGGTGTTTGATAATCTGGCGTTTCACCATCTCTTCTGCATCCCCGCTGCACTGGATGGGTTTACCTTCTGACGGTGCAAGAACGACACTTTCCGCATTCTTCGGTTCGACTTTTTGTATCCTGACCTTGTCGCCGATATCTATGCCTGCATTCTTCCTGATAAAATGGTCAATACGTATGATGTCCTGGTCCCAGTCGTTCCTGTCAGCGCGCCATACTTTGGCTGCCGTGCGTTTTCTGCCTTCTATTTCTATGATGTCTCCTGGTGTTAGCTGGAAGACCATCATTGTATGCGGGTCGAGGCGTGCAATCCCCCTTTTCGAATCGTTGGGATAGGCTTTTGCAACAGTTAGTTCTGTGGAGTCCATAGTTTCAGTATTCCTTCGGGTATGTTCAATAAATTAATTAAGTTCATGTATAAAATATATCCAGATTATTTAATTGTATCGATGCCGCCAATAGCTTGCAGGTAATCAAGAAAGCAGGATAATACCTTCCTGCACCCATAACACGATACGCCACAGGTGGAAAAGGAATACTCTGCCCCTCTGCCAGTGCAAAAGTATAAAGTGTACGGGATATTGTGTGTTTTTAAATGAACCCCATTTCCAGTGAACCTTTGTACCTCAAAAGATATTATCAGGTTGCGGCTGATAAACTCCCGGCACAGTTCCAAATTTCCGGCTCGTTGTGTGTTGATTTTAATAAAGAGGCACCTCTTGATGAATTATGGGGCGTGCATGGCGAGGCGATGAAACTGTTCCGGGAAAAACTGGAAAATACCACGTCTGTTGATGAACTTACACCCTGTGAGGGCATGTCACTTCTTGACCTGAAAGTTGAAATCGCAAACAGGATTCTCTCTGAATGCCATTTCTGTGAAAGGCGCTGCGGCATCAACCGCAGGAAGAAAGAGATTGGATTTTGCGGTATTGATGCTGTCTCGCGGTATTCTGCCGAGTTCCTGCACACGGGCGAGGAGCCTGAACTTGTGCCGTCACATACGATATTCTTCACAGGCTGCAACTTTTCATGTGTTTACTGCCAGAACTGGGAAATTTCCACGTCACCAGGAATGGGGCATCCAATACTGCCTGAGGAACTTGCACGGACAATCACCATGCGCCGCGCATACGGTTCGAGGAACGTGAATTTCGTGACGCCGACTCCGCACACGCATGTCATCCTTAAAGTACTGAACGCGCTTAAAAAAAATGTGCCTGTTGTCTGGAATTCCAACATGTATTATTCGCAAGAGACGGCGCGGCTGCTTGAAGGCGCAGTTGATGTTTATCTGGGAGATTTCAGGTACGGGAACGATGAATGTGCCATGAAATATTCCAATGCGCCTGATTATATGGGAACCGTGACCCGGAATTTCAGTAGTGCTCTTGTCCTCCCGAACCATCTTGAGTGCTGCACCCGTCCAATTGTTGAGTGGACAAAGGAGAATATCCCGAAGGTCAGGTTTAACCTGATGTTCCAGTATTCGCCCCATTACAGGGCTCGCGGGTTCCCTGAAATTAACAGGCATCTCACGCCTGATGAGTGCCAGACTGCGAGTGATATTGTAAGGGAGTCGGGACTTGCGGATGTTTTACTTTAAAACCGATTGCCTGTTGCCCTGCCTGGATTAAAGTTTGTGCCTTAGAAGGCTTAGCAGAATCATGCTCAGTATCATGCAGATGGACAGGGAGTAAAGGACTGTTTCCACACTCAGGGCGCCGTAAATTCCTTTTTCCAGAACGTAACGTATTCCGCCTATGGATGCTGTTATAATGAATACGAGGCAGGCTGATGCTATGCCTCCGCCTATAAGGAACCAGGGATATTCTGCGCCTCTTTTTTCAAAGAACACGGATGCTACGACAAACAATACAGCGAATACGAAAAGGATGATATAAATCGGGAGAGGATTTCCTACATCAAACATGTACGTTATTCCGTATGCCACGGAAATCATGACCAAAGCCATGGCAACAACTACACCCAGCGCTCTTGTAAAGTCGTTTGACTCAATTTTAATACCCATATGTCTCGAAAATTATAATATGGTTATAAGTATTTAAGTGTTCTGAATGGAAAAAAGTAAGCGGCGTAAATGCCCTGATTAAAATTGTATCAAGCACTATTAATTCGATTCTTTCTTTAAAGTCTCGTAATCTTCCTTTTTCACACGTTTTTCACAAATATGTTTTTAAACCGGAAGAGTGTTCTTGATTTTGATATAAAAAATCCTATGGGAGTTTTATGGATTTAATGAAAATCATAGATAAAGCCAATGAATTGACCCTCGACAGGTTCAATATTGGCATGAAAATCGCTTATAGTTTCTTTGTTGCCGATTCTCTTATGTTAATAGTCGGGTATATCGGTTTATACCGCGAGAGTGCCAGCGCATTTATTAACCCGGTATATGCCATCATCCTTGGTGTGCTCTTTGCTATCGTATCATCCATACTCATGTGCATAGGTCTTACCCGTTCAATAATGCAGCCCCTGAAACAATTTGATAATGCTGCCAGAAAGATTGCAGACGGGGATTTAACAACTTACGTAAGTCTTTCGTCAAAGGATGAACTTGGCCAGCTCTCGCGGGTTATACAGGCAATGACTGATAGTTTAAACTCTGTACTCAGGAAAGTGCAAAGATCGGCTGTGGATGTCTCGTCAACTGCCCAGACACTTTCTGCATCCAGCGAACAGATGAAAACCTCAACAGACCAGATATCAAGCACAACCCGGGATATTGCCACAGGTGTAAGCCAGCAGGCATCCAAGATGGCTGAAGTGACGCGGGCGATGAAGGAGATGGCTGACAGCGTGCAGCAGGTCGCAACAAACTCCCAGAAAGCGGCTGAAGGTGCACGAGCAGCTAGCACGACTGCCCAGAATGTGGGAAAGATGTCAATCGAAGTTGGAAATACGATGAATTATATCCAGTCGAGCGTGGATAATTCCGCAATTGTGATAAAACAGCTTGACGGCAAATCACAGCAGATTGGCGAGATTATCGGTGTAATTACAAATATCGCAGACCAGACAAACCTTCTTGCACTGAATGCAGCCATCGAAGCTGCGCATGCGGGAGAGCAGGGAAGAGGCTTTGCGATAGTTGCGGATGAAGTCAGGAAACTTGCAGAGGAATCAAGAGGTGCTGCAAACCAGATAACAGGATTGATTAAAGAGATCCAGCTGGGTACGAAACAGGCTGTAACTACAATGGAAGAGGGCACAAAGACGGTAGTCGATGGTGCAAAGACAATCGGGGAAACAGTTACTGCCATCAACCAGATAGTTAAGGCTGCTGCGGATGTCGCAACAATGGTGCAGGAGATTGCAGCAGCGGCTGAGGAACAGTCAGCTTCGGTTGAAGAAGTGACTGCCTCTGTTGAGGATGTATCAGCTATCAGTGAAGAATCAGCGGCGAATACCCAGGAAACATCAGCAGCAGCAGGAGAACAGTCTGCTTCAATGGAGGTGCTTGTGAATGCAGCCCAGGAACTTGCCAGATTGTCCAATGACTTGCAGGCTGAAGTTGGTAAGTTCAATATTGGAGATTCTGAAAGGGTGTGAGATAATTTGCTGAATCTTCCTGAGTTTTGGCACCCACAATTACCTCGAATGTTGTTATCAGGGTTTTAACTACTTCAGGGGATTGATACCTACATTTTTCAGACATAGATTGTATTCCTTTTAATATCCTCTGCAACGTTTTTAATCCGTATGCTGTTGATTCCGGCAGGTGTCAGTATGTCTGTTTTCTTGCCAAGAGATTTCTCATTTCTATATGTGTTCAAACTTTGTCTATATGTGATAGACTTTTATATTCCTGCTTATTAAAAATATAATTAATTCCTATCACCAAAATCAAGAAAATTGCGGCGATTGCGGCGATTTTTATAAGTACCCCTGCAAAGTCATTGGTTGTTTTACCTTTGCAATTGATATTTTCGGTAATATACTTTTTTCCTTTTTTAATATAATAGACAATTAACAAAGGAACGCCACCCATACCAGTAAATATATACTTAAACCAGCCTTCACCCCCTAATAAGCCATCTAAAATTGAACCAACAACGGCCATGCTCACAAGGATTATAATCGGAACTAAACAATCATAAAAAAGTTGAGTTAATTTTTCATAAAGTTCATATTGTTTCATATGTAAACCTCTGATATTTATCATTCAGTTGTCTTTTATTTAAAAATTAAAGGACACTCCCACAGTGCCCTTTACTCAACCCTCAAACTCTCAAGCGCCTGCACCACCATTTCCCTATACTGCGCCTCGTTCGTGGAATAATGCTCCCTTGCCTTTACAACATCAGGCTCTGTCCCCTGAAGGTTATCAAGCCTCGCCATCGTCCGCTTTGCAGCATCCACAACCCACCTGTCACGTGTGGCAGCATCCACCACCTGTATATACTCAGGTCTTATTGATGTAACAATATGCCCTTCCTTTGTCGTATAGGTGCTTGGCTTCCCGACAACAGCAATAAACTCAGGCGGCGCTGTTTTCGCAAGAACCTGTGCAGCTTCGGGCTGGTACTGCCCTGCATACACTGTAAACGCGCCGGTCGGGTCGACAATGCGCCCGCGCCAGAACTGCGCATCAGTTCCAACATCCTCCTTCTCGGTAAGCGTACCCATCACAAAGACACGGTTGCACTTTGCACCCGTGGGTGTGAGGAGATACTGCGGAGCATACTGGTCATCCCCGTCACGTACCTGGAGTGTCGATTCATTAAACTCAGCGGCAAATACACGGTGAGCCACTTCCCTGAAAAATCCTCCTTCTGCCATGATTACGCCTCCTGTGCAGCCGTTCCAGCCTGTGCTGCGGATGCCAGTAACATAGTTATATCTTCATCCACCGGGTCTTCATCAGGTTTAATGGACTCCACAAGAATGAACCTGTCAAGTTTAGCACCCGTTACTATAAAATACCTGCCCACAAGCTTATTCTTAATCGCATCAAGTACAACCGACTGGTCAAGGGCTTCGGTTGCCATATCCTTTGCCTCGTCAAGGGTTATGCCTGTAAGGTTTTCCGTTACTTCCCGGTTCAGCAGTATATCCTGCACTTTCTCGCCGTTATCCATCACAGCTTTCACGCGCAGGTCATAAACACCATCCACCTTGCCGTGTTCGCCGCATGCGCCTTTTACAAGCGCCCTGTTGCACTCAGGACACCGCTTTATCAGCCCTGAACCGCTCTGTATATCAACAAGCGCACCCCTGAATTCAACAGGTGTCGAACCAACCTCAATATCCTCGTCAATTGGTGTAATCTCGCTTGTCTTATTAAACTTAACACTGAACTGTCCCTGCCATTCCGAGGTTGTGATGTTCTTAAACAGGTAACACTTTCCCTCTTCAATATCAGGCAATTCCGCTTTCGCCCATTTCGTGAACTTTATTGTCCCTGACTCATCACCAAGTAACCCTACCTGGGATATTGACTCGTGGTTGCTTTCCCAGAGCTGTACAACCTTGGCGCGAAGGGTAATCCACTTGCCGTCCTCATTAATCTCAGACGCCTTCACAGGCTGGGTTTCACGGGGAGTATAAAATTCAGTACGCGGAATATCATATTCCTTTAAAAAGTAGTTAATTACGTTCCTGCGTGCTTCTTCGGCTGGAACCTTGAATTCATGGATTAACTGGTTCAACCGTGTTTCTATGTCTTTCGGCTCAACTTTTATGCCCAGTTCTGCAAATCGGGCTTCTATCTGTGTTGCAATTTCTTTCATGTATTTTCCTCAAGCCTCTAGTTGGTTTTTGTATTTGAGAGGCAGATTCTACAATTACCCGTGAATATATAAATCTATTCAAAGCAGGGTGAAAGTAATATTTTCCGGTAAATAAAACGAAATAATAATCGTACCCAACATTACTTTGGCTGGTGGATTATTTATGCCAGCCCCCGGCAAACCGAAATTTAAATACTTTTAGCAATATCTAACTACCATGGAACAAAACCTGCGGACACCCATTGTAAGCGTGATGGGGCACGTTGACCACGGCAAGACCTCGGTACTTGATAAAATAAGAGGCACTGCTGTCGTTGACAGGGAAGCAGGTCTTATAACACAGCATATAGGAGCCACAGAAGTCCCGCTTGATGTTGTAAAACGCGTATGCGGTCCGCTTTTCAAAGGCGATACGGCAATACCAGGACTGCTTTTTATCGATACGCCGGGGCACAGGGCGTTCACAACACTCAGGACAAGGGGCGGCGCACTGTCAGACCTTGCTGTGGTCGTGATTGATATTAATGAAGGTTTCCAGCCCCAGACACTGGAAGTCATTGACATCCTCAAACGGTTCAAGACACCATTCGTAGTGGTTGCGAACAAGATTGATAAAATACATGGATGGAATCCCCAGCCTGACCAGTCGTTCATACTCTCGTTCCAGAAACAACAAGAGCGTGTGAGAAACGCACTTGATGAGAAAATATACATTATCATAGGCAAACTATATGAACTTGGATTCAGCTCTGACAGGTATGACAGGGTTCGGGATTTCCAGAAGAATATCGGCGTTATACCCATAAGTGCAAAAACAGGGGAAGGAATGCCCGACCTCCTGATGGTACTGATGGGACTGGCTCGGAAGTTCCTCGAAAAGAACCTGCAATACAGGGCAGTAGGTCCCGGAACCGGTGCTGTCCTTGAGGTAAAGGAAGAGGTAGGGCTTGGTACAACCCTTGATGTAATATTATATGACGGGGAATTGAAAGTCGGGGATACCATTGTCGTGGGAAGTCTTGGCACGCCAATCGTGACAAAAGTCAGGGCTCTTTTGAAACCAAGACCGCTTTCTGACATGCGTGTTGAAGATAAATTCAAACATGTTGATAAAGTGGTTGCCGCGTCAGGCATCAAAATCGCCGCGCCAAACCTTGAAAAAGCCCTTTCGGGTTCTGAAGTAAGGGTGGCTACTGACAACGTGGACGAGATTTCAGCCCAGATAAAATCAGGGATAGACGAGGTACTGATTGAGACAGAAACAAACGGCATCATGGTTAAAGCCGACACAATAGGTTCCCTTGAAGCCCTTTTGAATGAATTTAAAAAAGAAGAAATCCCCATACGTAAGGCATCTATCGGTGACATCTCAAAAAGGGATATTGCCGAGGTTAAGACCATAAAAGAGCCGCTGTTTTCAGTAATTGTAGGCTTTGACGTGGATGTACTTCCTGATGCAAGGGAAGAACTTGCAGATACCGGTATCAAGCTTTTCGTGAATGATGTAATCTACAAGCTTATTGAGGATTACAGGGACTGGGTTTTGGAACAAAAACAGCTAATGGAAAAAAGCCGGTATGAAGCCATTATCAAGCCTGGCAGGTTCAAGATACTTCCTGACTGCACGTTCAGGCAGAGCAAACCCGCAGTCGTGGGTGTGCGTGTCCTTGGCGGCATCATCAAGACCAAACTTGAATTGATGAAAGAGGACGGTTCTATTATCGGGAGAATTAAAGGTATCCAGGAGCATAACGAGAACATAGGCGAGGCAACGGCAGGTATGGAAGTTGCGGTTGCAATTGACGGACCTATTGTGGGGCGCCAGATAAAGGAAGGGGATACGCTTTATATCGATGTGCCAGAGAAACACGCAAAAATCTCGGAACAGGAACTTTTTGAATCCATGGGAATCGAGGATAAGGAAAGCCTGATGGCATATATGGAAATAAAACGCAGGGATAATCCTTTCTGGGGAAAGTAACCCATCCTGACCTGTATTGTAATTACCCTGCTGTTTATTTACCTAATTCCCCTTAAAAAACAATAACAGTAAAGATGGACAGGTGGGGAGTGGGGGTTAGTGAAAAAAGTTGTTACCTGCCCATCTATTCCCCTAAGATTACGACATTGTATTTAAGAATAACGGTATGTTTTGCGGTTTATGATAATGTAATAAACACTTTATAAGCCCAAGTTTGACAGTTGTAATTCCTACTGTATGAGTATTCGATTTATCAAAATCACAACAACCTAATTTTAGCATCATTTTTTTAATATAGATTTGA
>PGYG01000090.1:702-5269 GCA_002839545.1 Candidatus Methanoperedentaceae archaeon HGW-Methanoperedenaceae-1 | reverse complement strand
TGAACACCCGATTCCTGAGATTATGGCTGTATTCTCAGGCGCAATTCCAAGTTCGATAATTGCTTTCTTGAGCGCAAGCAGTATCCCGAAATCCCCGCATCCGGGACACCAGTTGGGTTTTTCTATTGTGTTAAGGTCAGTCATTTCAACCACGGGCAACCACCTCCTTTATTGAATTGTAAACTTCTTCTGGGTAAAAAGGACGACCATCATATTTCAGGATTTTTTCATCAACACTTTTTCCGGTTTTCTCCTTAATAATATCAGCAAGCTGTCCTGTAAAATTATTTTCAACAACAACGGTTTTTTTCGCATTATCAATTATTTCTGCCACTTTTTCAGAATGGAACGGGCTGAGGTAAACAATCTGGAGGAAATTAACGGAAATGCCTTCTGTTTCAAGCATTTGCATTGCCTCAATGATTGCGCCTTTTGTGGAACCTGCCGCAATAATCGTAATGTCTGCATCCTGCGGACCAACGAGTTCCGGAGGAGGCAGTTCTTGTGCGAGGTTTTCCTGTTTCCTCATCCTTTTTTGCATCATCTTTACCCGGTTTTCAATATCTTCCGTGATGACTCCTTCCTCGTCATGCTCGTCACTTGTAGCAGTATAAATCCCTTTTTTCATGCCGGGTATTGTTCTCGGTGAAATGCCGCTTTCTGTGAACCTGTACCTTTTGAAGAATGTCTTATCATCAGATTCTGCCAGCTCTTCAGATGCGGCATAAAGACCCCTGTCGATTGTGACCCTGCCCGTGTCGAACTTTTCCGCAGTCATGTGGCTTTCAGCGAGGTGTTTGTCAGTGAGGATTATTACAGGGTTCTGGTACTTCTCTGCTATGTTGAACGCCTCTGCTGCAAGGTAGAAACATTCTTCCGCATCACCGGGCACAAGCACTATACGCGGGAAATCGCCCTGCGAGGCACCAAGCACGAACCTGAAATCACCCTGCTCTGTCCATGTAGGCATGCCTGTACTTGGTCCGGGGCGCATGGCATTTACAACCACGATTGGAATTTCTGTTATGCCTGCAAGACCGTAGCCTTCAGACATAAGGCAAAAACCCCCGCCGGATGTGGCACACATTGCCCGTACTCCTGCAAAACCTGCGCCAATTGCCATGTTGATGGCTGATATTTCATCTTCCGTGTGTTTTACCACGATGTTAAACCGCCGCTCATTAGCTGCCATGAAATGCAGGATTGACGAGGCAGGTGTCATTGGGTAAGCTGAATAGAACTTGCATCCTGCCCGGATTGCGCCCATGCATAGCGCATCGTTTCCGGTGAGAAGCATCCTGCCGGGTTTTCCGGCTGCAATTTTTTTAAGTTTATAAGCGAAATCGTCAGGAAAATTATTTTTCATGTAATCAAAACCCGCACGTGCAGCGTTTATGTTGTCAGCGATTATATTCTCTCCTTTTCGCCTGAACGTATCTTTTATAACCCCTGAGAGCAGCTCAAAATCGTAATCGATGAGGGCAATTGATGCGCCAAGCGCCACGTTGTTTTTCATTATCGTCTGGGCGCCTATTTCCTCGATGAGTTTCTTAAACGGCACAGGATAAAAACGTATATCGCGCCCTTTTTCGCCTTTGTTTATTTCGCCGTCATCGCTGTCATGGATAATACCCCCTCCTTTTGAAAGCTCGTCCATGTGCATGTATATGGTTTCTTTATTCAGGGCGACAAGCACTTCAACGTTCCTTGACTGGGAATAAATCCTGCGGCTGCCTGCCCGTACCTGAAGTGTATTATGTCCGCCCTTTATGAGGGATGGGTATTCGTTTATGTCGAAAACATGCAAGCCGCCGCGTGAGCATGACTGGGAAAAAATAAGTCCTGTTGACATAATTCCTTCCCCGGCTTTCCCTCCGATTTTCCATGTAAGTATGTTTTTCTCCATCCAATCACACCGTTTAGAAATTAATAATGATTTCACCGACTCCTTCCAGATGGATTGTGGCAAAAGGGAATATAGTTTATGGTTAAGTTACTGTAAGTTTGCCAGGCAGCATGTACGGGTGTGAAGAGCAGTTATATTCAAAAACACCGGTATTATTAAATTTATGTTCCCATGTATCCCTTTTATCAAGAGGCGGTGACTGGAACCCGTCCCCTGAGATGATATGGATTGCACTATCCATGTTTGTCCATCTTATGGTTGCGCCTTTCACGACTTTTAAATTCCCCGGTTCAAATTGTGAGCCTTTGATAGAAACGTAAATGAGACCTCCATCGGGAAGTTCACGCTCATCAATATCTCCTGTTATTAAGTTGAAAACTCTATCAACAAAGGACATATTTTCCCCAACTGCTACAACAAGCAATGAAAGGATTATTATGACTGAAACAATAATCAATGCTGGATTGATGCCAGGTAAATTAAATCCCATATTATCAGGCGGGGTTGGTTTTGGCACGGGTGCTGGCGTGTGTGTCTTGAAAATACGACCAAATTCATCCCCCAGTCCCAGATTGTATTGTTTCCTTTTTTCGCTGTCACGCAGGACTTCATAAGCACTGTTGAGTTCCTTCATCCGGTCACTGGCACCAGGGTCAGTAGTTACGTCAGGATGGTACTTTTTTGCTAAATTCTTATATGCAGCCGTGACGGCATCCTGTCCCGCCGATGGGCTGACACCGAGGATTTCGTAATGGTTTTTCTTACCTTTCATTTTTAAACGCTCTCTGGCAGCGGATTTGCCAGTTACATTTTTTCAACAATTGCCGGAACTTACAGTTACTGTTCCGGTACCATAGAATATCAAATAAAGAAGATAAATTTAACTGGCATTTTACGGCTTGAAAAACCGCAGTTCCACATCGTCCGCGAGTCCGCATTCTTTTGCGTATTTGAAATAAAGCATGAGGCTTTCCACGCTTTCGTTATCAAGCTCGTAATTAAGGGTGTGCAGGTATTCCTTCATGAAACCGCAGTCTATGTTTTTTCCTTTCCCGATGAAGTTGGCAATTTCTGTTATGTGGTTATATGCATATTCTTTTGAACGGATAAGGGTGTCAAGGACGTTTTTGACTTTATCCGGGTGCTCGTTGGCATATTCTTCCCTTACAACCCAGAGCGCATATACCATTTTCTTGCCTGTTATTTTCTTCCATTCGTTGCCGAGGTCTGCAATAATATGGTATTTCCCGATTGCGTGGATGGCGCTGTCACCGATAAGGAGCGCGGCATCGCCTGTGTTAAGCATGCTGTCAATATCTGTTCCTTCGCATTGCCTGATGTTTACGTTTATGCCTTTTAGCCGAAGGATTATTTTTATGAGTGTTGCTGAACTGGCTGTTGTTTCAGGGATGCAGAGTGTTTTCCCGTTAAAGTCCGAGAGTTCCATGTTCCCGTTTGAGCAGATAAGGACGCTTTTTGTGAAGTCGTTTGAGGTGATGGAAAGGTCTGGCAGCACGAGCAGGTCGCTGCGTTTTGCATACATTATTGAGGAAATTGGGCTGATGTCGAGTTCGCTGTTGAAAAGCCTGCGCGCCAGTTCGACAGGGTGGGCTTCTGTGAGTTCAATGTCATACGAGCCTATTTTCCCGTGCTCGAAAGCGTAGTAGGGGAAGTCGCAGTTTGCAAAAGCGATTTTACCAAGCCGTGTCATGATTTACCTGGGTTAGAAGGTGTTTAATGAGTTATTGTATAGCCATGTTTGCCCAGAAGCACACAAATCTCTTTATGCGAGACATCTCTCGGTATTCGGGACATAATTCAGGATTTCCTCTTTGACAAAATGGAGTCGGACTATTTTGGGATTTTCTCCTTTATCATCAAAATGGCAGTGCATGGCATCCAATATATTTTTTTTTATTTCTTCAACAGTCTCACCCTGAGTGAAAATTGAGTACCCTAAAGCCTGTGCATTATAACCGCCTTCAGGTTCATCTTCTATCAGGAAAATTATTTCGTTCATTATGTCACCTTGTTCAGTAAAGTTATTGAGGTATTAAACATTATATTTGTCCCCATTATATTTATTTACTCTTACACTATCAGTTAGTAGGTCACGCATCAGACATTTTTCCGATTCTATTTCATTTCCGCTCATTGAACCCATCGACAATGTTTATCTCTTCGGGAGTCAGGGAATAGAGTTTGTAGACGAGGCATTTAATATCGCTTTCCAGTTATGATTACGATTGATTAATCCTTTATTTGTTTTCTTGATTTGTTTTCAGTCAAGTGAAGATAATTCTCATTTGAAACAATGGACTTTCCTGTTTTTTCTTCTATTTCTTTGCGTGTATTCTTTGCAATCGTACCCCCATCGACAGCAGAATCCTTGCATTCACTAAATCCATGCGACTCTTTTGATATTGTGATATCTGTTGTTGCTTTTTCGCTAACCATAGTGAGGATTAACTCCCAGTCAGTCATATGGTCTCCCAGGTTCTGGTTGTCCCTTTTTAAACGTTTGAATTTTTTATATTCACCGACTGTTTTTCCAAATGTTGCTTTCGATATCTCGTTTGTGAGTATCGCAAAGTCTTTTTGCTGCTGAATGCCCCTTGATTTCCATTCATCTGTCAAATCCTGCCTGATTGCTATGCCCCT
>PGYG01000090.1:0-662 GCA_002839545.1 Candidatus Methanoperedentaceae archaeon HGW-Methanoperedenaceae-1 | reverse complement strand
GCAAGTTCCGGGTTTTCTATTTCCTGCACCCGTTCGTAACCGACCTTAGCGAGCCATCTTTTGAATGGTTCGGCTTTTTTTGAGGGGATGGACTGTATTATCCTGAACAGGGACTCTGTATTTGAGCAGTCGGTTTTGTAATATTTGCCATCAGAGGAGGGTAATTTCAGTTGTCGACAAAATGTCGATAACTCGATATCACTTGACTCATATTCACGTTTTTTAAGTCTGTACCAGTAATCTTTTGCATCAGAACTATCTGTTAAAACCCTTACAACATCAACAACTGAGAAATACCATTGTTCTTCATACCACGTCCTCCTTATTTTTGCGCCATCAAAAACGACAAGTGCATCTTTTGAATCCATGTTGTTCCACCCATGCAGGATATTTTTCAATATTCAAAAGGTTGCCAGATATTAAAAGAGTTGGTAAAGCAGGGTGAAAGTGAGGGGATTTTTGTTTTTTCCGGTTCCATCTCATTTTCGCTCATTGAACCCCTCGACAATAGCTATCTCTTCGGGGGTCAGGTCGTAAAGTTTGTGGACGAGTTAGTCAATCTGGGATTCTAAGAGCTGTACCTGGGATTGTTTTTGTGGGTTGTCGGGATAGTCGGGGGCGCTTCGGTTTTTAAGTTTCTTCCCGCAATCTTGCGTCAACCT
>PGYG01000089.1 GCA_002839545.1 Candidatus Methanoperedentaceae archaeon HGW-Methanoperedenaceae-1 | reverse complement strand
GGCGCGCTCAAATACCCTGTAATCGCTGTAAACGATGCCGAGACAAAAATGATGTTCGACAACCGCTACGGCACAGGACAGAGCACACTCCACGGTATCATGAACGCAACGAACATCCTGTTTGCAGGCAAAAACGTTGTTGTAGCAGGATACGGCTGGTGCGGCAGGGGCGCTGCATCAAGAGCAAGAGGACTTGGCGGAAACGTAATCGTGGTCGAGGTTGAGCCAAGGAAAGCACTTGAAGCCGTAATGGATGGGTTCCGGGTAATGCCAATGAGGGAAGCCGCAAAAATCGGCGACCTGTTTATCACTGTCACAGGCGACATATCTGTCATAAGGGGTGAGCATTTCGAGGTAATGAAAGACCAGGCAATTGTATGCAACTCAGGTCATTTCAATGTTGAAATAGACATTCCAAGTCTTGAAAAAATGGCAGCCAGTGTCAGCCAGATAAAAACCGATGTGCAGGAATATGCCCTGAAAGACGGACGGAGAATCTACGTACTTGCAGAAGGCAGGCTCATAAACCTTGCAAGCGCATACGGGCATCCTCCTGAGGTCATGGACATGAGTTTTGCAAACCAGGCGCTTGCTGTAAAACATATTGTTGAAAACGCTGCAAAACTTGAAAATAATGTGTATAAGGTACCTGTTGAGATTGACAACAGGGTAGCCAGACTTAAACTTGAATCAATGGGCGTGGAGATTGAAACACTTACAGACGAACAGTACAAGTACCTCCATTCCTGGGAAATGGGAACATAATGCAGTTACAGGCAAAAGCAGTTGAAAAGTATCTTGGCGGGCTTTACGGCAACGTAAAAGTTACAGCAATAAGCGAACTCGGCGGGATTCCTGCCAGTCTGGAAGACGGAGATAAAGGATTCGGGTACGGAAAGCCGTACCTGATAGATTTTGAGGCAGGCGGAGAGAAAAAATCCGTTGTCCTCTCATCCATGCGCGTGCAGAAAGGCTTCGGGCACGACCACTTTTCAGACAGGGCGCAGATTCTAATCTGGCAGAACTCGGTGTTCAATAACATGCCAAAACATGTTAAATCCCTTGACGCCGGATATTTTACCCTCGATGGCGACCTTTACTCCATTGGAAAAGCTGATGAATATTTCATCCTGATGGATAAAATCGAAGGCAAAGAGTATTTCCTTGACCTTGAGAAAATAAAAGCCGAAGGAAAACACACACAGCTTGACATGGATAGATGCGAGGCAATGTCGTCTTACCTTGCAGACATACACGCAATAAAACACGATGACCGTGAACTGTACCTTCGGAAAATCAGGGACCTTGTAGGACATGGCGAATGTATCATGGGACTCACGGACAGCTATCCTGATAACCTTGATTTTGTTTCTTGGGATGACCTTTGCGAAATAGAGAAAAAATGCGTGGACTGGCGCTACAGGATAAAAGGAAAAACAAACCGCCTGTGCATGGCTCACGGCGACTTCCATCCCTGGAATATCATGTTCCGCGAAGGAACGGATTTTTCTGTACTTGACCGCAGCCGCGGTGAATGGGGTGAAGCAGCTGATGATGTTTCTTCTATCACTATGAATTACATCTTCTATTCAATGCAAAAATACGGCGAACTTGCAGGACCGTTCAGGGAAATGTATGAGCTTTTCTTCGATAATTACCTTGAAAAAACAGGGGATACGGAATTGCTGAAAGTAATCCAGCCGTTCTATGTCTTCCGCGCACTTGTTGTTGCAAGCCCGATATGGTATCCGAACCTTGAACCATCGGTCAGGACAAAACTCTTTAACTTCATCCGCAATGTGCTTGACAGCGATGAATTTGATTATAAGAACGTGAATAAATACCTCAAGTAGGGAAAACATGGCTTTCACTGTCTGGTTCACAGGTCTTCCGGGAAGCGGGAAAACAGCAATCTCAACCCGTACGTCATCCCTTCTCGCCAAAGATGGAATAAATGTCAAACGTCTCCAGCTTGATGAAATAAGGCGGGTTCTCACTCCTGAGCCGAAATATACGGATGAAGAGCGGGATATTGTGTACGCATCCCTTGCTTACATGGCAAAACTCCTGAACGAATCAGGCGTGAATGTTTTTATAGACGCAACCGCAAACCGGAGAAAGTACCGCGATGCAGCGCGCGCTATTATTCCGCAGTTTGCTGAAGTTTATGTCAGGTGCCCGCTTGAAGTGTGCATGGAACGTGAAGCTAAAAGGAAAGCAGCTTTTTCCCCGAAAGGCATCTACCAGAAATCAGCAAAAACAGGAGCAAATGTTCCTGGCGTTAATGTTCCATACGAAGAACCGCTTGAACCTGAAATCATTATAGAGAGTGATATAACGACAGTAGACCAGAGCGCGCTGGAAGCTGCTGATGGTATTATTGCACTTTTTGGAGAGGAAAATGGAACTTGAAACCCTTACTGAAATCGGGATTGAAATCAGGAACGAAATCGGCTCGTTTATCACCGGGAATAAAGATTACGGTGAAATGATTACACAGCGCCCGAAAGATATCACGCGTAAGATGGATATGGCTGCTGAAAAAGCGCTTGATTGCGCACTTTTAAAGCGCGGTCTTTCTGCGCGGGTGATTTCAGAGGAACTCGGCGACAGGACAGTTGGTAAAAACCCGGATTTCATGCTGGTTTTTGACCCGATAGACGGTTCCACCAATGCCACATGCGGGATTCCGTTTTTCTGCACATCAATCGCATACACCGAAAAGACGGATATTGCGACATTCGATGATATTACCATGGCGGTAATCTGTGATATACAGGGCAACGTGTACCATGCCCAAAAAGGCAAGGGTGCTTTCTTAAACGGTAAGAGGATTTCAGGCAGTAAACAGGGTACAAGACCAAAACCCGTGGTATCTGTGTATTCCTATGGCGTGCCTCATGTGCCGGCAGGGCTTGTCGAACTTGAGAAAAAAATTATCGTCAGGGCGCTTGGCAGTATTGCGCTTGATATGTGTTTTGTAGCTGACGGGACACTTGACGGTATAATGGATACACGCGGGCTTGTCAGCGGCTATGACATAATGGCATCGGCTCTTATACTGGAAGAAGCGGGCGGAAGGCTAACTGACCTTGGCGGGGATAATATTACAGGTAATGTGCAAGGTACAGGTTTTTCACTAATCGGGACAAGGAATCCCGAACTTCATGAAATGATAGTTTCGAAATTATCCTGAGCTCCAGAATGGTTATCTGGAGTTTTGCGCCTCTGGGTGCTTTTTTCTGCGTTTTCCTATAATTCAGCAAAACGAATTGAAACAGTCTCATAAAACAAAAAGGTATATTTACATTAATATTACATTAAGATAAATGCGATTCGACATTATGATGAAAATATATAGAGAGGGACTGAAAACATGAATAAAGTTATAAAATGCATAATCACGATATTTCTGGCAATTTTACTAATCCAGCCGGCTTTTGGTTTTAGCGGTATGTCAAGCGGTACGTCTGGCAATGACTCAAGTGTCCAGCCGATAGACTTTGAAAACGCAACAGACTCCGACCAGGATATAGTGTTGTTACAGCATCTTGTCGAGATGGATGCAGTAAAGCTGGAATCTGCGAACCAGATTTTCGTGCGTGAAACATTTATTTTCAGGAATGACGGCACACAGAATTTCCTTGGTTCCCTGAGGTCATGGACTCCTGACGGTGCAGAAGATGTAAGAGTTGCCCGTGTTGAAATGATGGTTGATGGGAGCTTGATGGCGCTCCAGACAACGATTAACGGTAATATCGTAAGCTGGAATGATTTCATAAAAGCAAAAGACCCGCTTCCGCCTCTTTATATTCTTGAATACAGCCTTCCTGCCGAAAAAACAGGAACGATAACGAAGTCAATGGATTTAAACAAAAAATTCATTTATCCAACACTTCTTACAAAACAACCTTTCAGTATCATACTCAAAGTAATTAAAGGAGAAGGGGAAAGCATATCCCTGACAGATGAAAACGGCAACAGCATCTCAGCTTCAGGGAACCCGAGGGATGAAGGGGATAACAGTGTCCTGTATGGATGGCAACAGCCCCTATTCAAGGAGTTTAATGTTGAAATCTCACAGCCTGTATTTACCACAGCAAAGGTTGCAAGCTATGCAATTCCCGGAATCATTATATTACTGATACTTTCATATCCGTTTTTAAGGAAGAAAAGTGAAAAGCTCAGGAACATTGAACGTAAAATCACTGAAACATTAAAACGTGAAGCAGAACCGGCAGAATATGAATCCGAAGAGATCATGGAAAAAACAGCTTCACCGGTTGAAATTGATTCCGGATTATCAGGGAAATCAAAATACGAACTTGAAACTGAAAAGCGTGAAATCCAGTCTAAAATCAGCACCCTGGATAATGATTACGCTTCCGGTGACCTTCTTGATGAGGAATATGAGGAACTCAGGAACAAATACCGGAGAAAAGCCGATGCAATAAACAGCATGTTAAATACGATGGGCGGGAAATCTGCTGCTGAAGCTGTTGTTTCGGAAGAAGCGTATGGGGAAGGTATTAACGCAAAGCTTGAGCAGCTCTATAAAGACCATGCAGTAGGTAAGATTTCATATAAGGAAGTCTTTTTTTATTTTCTTTTTCCAAGCATTTCCAGGAAATAATGGTGTATCCGCAAATCATCGGTCAGTTCAGGATGGTATGCAAGTGCAAGCATGTTATCCTGTCTTGCGGCTACGATTAAACCATTGTGTTTTGAGAGGATTTCAACATCTTTTCCGCATTCTTCGATACACGGACCCCTGATATATACAGCATTAAACGGCTCTGCAAGACCTTTGAAATCCACGGAACACTCAAACGAATCCTTCTGTGTCCCGAATGCGTTTCTTCTTACACGGATGTCCATCAATCCGAGCAGGGATTGTCCTGTTTTTCGCACCTGTTCGTCACCGTGTTTTGCAAGAAGGACTAATCCTGCGCATGTTCCCATAATCGGGACACCCAGATGCACAGCGTCTTTTATTTCAGAGGATATGCCTTCACGTTCCATGAGCCTGCCAAGGGTTGTGCTTTCACCGCCCGGGAGGATTATTGCATCGCAGGTGGGAACTATGCCTGAGTGTTTTATTTTAACTACTTCGGCTTCAATGCCTGCCTGTTCCAGTGCCTTTTCCATAGCCCTGACATGCTCTTCTACATTTCCCTGGATTGCAATAACTCCTATGCGCATGGTCTTAACTTAACAGAAAACAAGATAAAATATTCCATGCGGAAACAATAATATGGCAGGGTTAGAATTGCAACAGGCAGCTTTCAAGGGTTCCGTTTCCTATAATATCAGGCTCAATACCGTGTTTTTTCATGGCACTGGCTGTTTTTTCACCTATAGCTGCAACTTTGAATTTACCGGCATCATTACTTGTGAAGCCTGAGTATTCAAATGAGCGCGCGCTTGTGAATATCACAGCCTCCACGCCCTGGAGTGCGTCTGTTATGTCATTACCCGCAGGCTCAAGGCTGTAAGCAGGCGCCTCGACAACGACTGCGCCTTTTGATATGAGGGACTCTGTCAGTTCATGGTTCGGAACCTGCGCCCTTGCAATCCCGATTGTTTTGCCTTTTATGTCGCCAAGGTAATCGGCAAAATTATCTGATGAAAATTTATTTATGACCTCACTTGATAAGCCGTATTCTTTTACTTTGTCTGCGGTTTTTGGTCCCACGCTTACTATCCTTACATCATCGGGTTTAACCCTGTCACACAATTTCGCAACACCAAGCGCGCTTGTAAATACAAGGATGTCGATTTCGCCATTTTTAAGCATGCTGGAAAGCCGTTCCAATGGCGCTGGGTCTGAAGGTTCGCCTGCGCGCATCGTGGGAACAATAATGGCTTCGTGCCCGTGGCGCCTGAACAGTTCTGCAACACCTTCGGACTTTTCCTCAAGCTTGGTTACGGCGATTTTCATAATACTGGTTATTGTCCTTCAAAGCATAATGTTTTTGTGTAATCATGTCTTTGGGAACACCCTATGGAATTTTCAATAACGCTGCTAATTATTTCCATCATGTGCGGGTTCTTGCTCGGAATCATATCAGGACTTACCCCAGGCATCCACGTAAACAACTTCGCACTCATACTTGTAGCGCTGTCCCCGTTTTTCCTTGACATGAACGTGGCACCGTTTTACATAGCAGTGGCGATACTGTCAAATTCCATCACCCACACGTTCCTTGACATCATACCCTCAATATTCCTTGGCGCGCCTGAAGCTGACACAGCACTGGCTGTCCTTCCGGGTCATGCCCTCCTCATGGAAGGGCGCGGTTCTGAGGCTGTCAGGCTTTCAGCCCTTGGAAGCGCTGGTTCGGTTGTGGTTTCGCTGGTTATAGCAGTTCCGATGGCTTACTTTTTCAGTAACGTCTATGGAACTATTAGTCAATACATCGGCTTGATTCTGGTTTTGATTGTTGTACTGATGATAGCAACGGAAAACGGCGAAGTGGTTGAAGGGCAGGGTTCGCTTGTCCACCTGAAATTCAAGGCGTTCGCATTCGTGCTGTTTGTCGTTTCAGGAATGCTTGGGCTTTTCGCTTTTAAATTTGAATACATGATGCGCCCTATTATAGAATTTGGCGAGCCTTCCATCCTGCTCCCGTTGCTTTCAGGATTATTCGGCGCTTCCATGCTGGTTATCAGCCTTATGACTGAATCAGAGATACCGCCTCAGGAAAAAAGCGGACGGTTCATGCTTTCCAGGAAACGGATTATCCGGGGAATGGCAACAGGAAGCATGGCTGGCTCATTTGTCGCATGGCTTCCCGGCGTTTCATCTGCTGTGGGAACAGTCATAGCAAGGCTGCTTGTCCGCGAGGAAAAGGATGCTGACTCAGCAAAGGAGTTTATCGTATCTGTAAGCGGCGCTAATACCTCAAACGCACTTTTTAGCCTTGTTGCCCTTTTCATTATCCACAAGGCAAGAAACGGCGCGGTTGTGGCTGTTGATAAGCTGGTTAAAATAAGTGACTGGGATTTTTCGATGATGCTCATAATGCTGGTTGTGGTGGTTTATGTTTCGATAATTGCCTACTACACTACGATTTACCTTGGCGACAGGATGGCTGGCTATCTGGTCAGGCTCAATTATTCCAGGCTTTGCACGTCAGTACTTGCTTTCCTTACAGCAATTGTGTTTCTATTCACAGGCTGGTTCGGGCTGGTTATTTTCCTGGCAGCCACGCCGGTTGGAATGATTGCTTCGTTTGCGAAAATACGCAAAACGCATGCAATGGGTGTAATTATGCTTCCTGTGATACTGTATTTCTTTTGAAATTTCAATAAATGCGGATGATAATCTTTATTCCCTGCCCAGCCAAACATGGAACGATGGGAGACATACTGGTAGAAACTAAAAACGAAGAGCATCTGAAAGTCCAGGAATACGTGCAATACCTGAAAACAAAAGAAAACGTCAGGGAGTTTCTTGATAAAGCAGGAATTGAGGCATTTCTTCGCAGTGCCGAAAAATCAGTTAACGGGCTTACTGTTGATGTTATCGTAAGGTTCTCAGTTGAAAAAAAGTAGAAACCGGTTTAACTAAATCCCTGTCCTGTACCTCAACATGGCAGCAATCCCGCCAAATGCGGTCAAAAGCTGCTCCCCCTCCTCAAAATCATTCGATATAAACTCAATTTTCGTACTCGTTTCATCCGCAAGCGAAGAAAGTTCATCAACAAGGTCTACTGACTCCACAATATTCAGGTTTGACCCGCATGACTTGCATTTTCCTGGTTCGTATCCCTCATCACCCGGTCTCTTTACCACAGTCTTATTCTCCTCAAAACCGCAGCTTCCGCACTTAATAGTCAGGCGGAGTTTGCGCAGTTCCTCGGAAAGCAAAAGAATATCAACCGCCCCCATCTTCAGGTTTTGCCTGACCTGGTTTTCACCGTATGACGCAAGACCTGAATCATTCACCAGTTCCTTCATGAACCGCTCCATCATCTTCTTTTCCTTGACAACATCAATACCGGAAAGAGTCTCACTTGCCATATCGAAAAGCTCAGACAGTCCTGACTCATCGGTATATGCTACATCATATAATCCGAGTATCTTTTTCTGGATCTCATGGTGAAGATGCTCGCCGCGTTCGAATTCTTCTTTCGTGGGTGACGGACCGCCAATCAAAACGCCCTCAAAATCCTTGTGGTCAATCGCAAGGAAAACACCATTTGCAGCCTCAGCGATTCGATTATAAAATTCGTTTATCGCAATAAGACGAAGCTGCTGGAACCTGTGTGCGCTCTGCCCGCCCTTTCGCTGTTTGCCTGGTACGTTTGAGGTCATATGTGCCATAGTATCGAGATGTTTTCCACGGAGAAGCCCGACTGTCGCTTCGCGCCTGTCAAGAACAAGGAGACCGTAGGTCTTTTTATCATGCAGCATATCCTCAAGCGGAGTGAGGAGGAAGGAGGAATCACAGTGGTATTTATAGGAAACCAGGGCTTCCGGCGGTTCGATGATATAGGTCTGGAGTTCAGACTTGTTAGCGCCTACGTCCACAGCGCCGCAAAAAAAGACAACACCGTTAACCGGCGCTTTTGGAATCAGCCTGAGCCTTGCAAGCAGGGATTCTATTGCGCTCTGGACGTTTTGCCGTGTTACGCGCGACTTGATGTTTGAGGCTTGCCCTGATTCTTCCCTGAGCTGGCTTGTAATATCAGATATCTGCTTATCATGCGGAATGTACAGTGATATGAGTTCCGTGCCCCTGCCGTGTTTATCACGGATGGCTTCAAGTGTCCTTTTGAATTCGTATTTCTTATGAGCGTCTGATTCTGCCATTGAATTTAGCACCTTTAAAAAACTGTGGGATTTTTATTCATAAATGATAGGATATGTAATAAATGTTGAGTAAATGCAAAGAA
>PGYG01000088.1:4899-9603 GCA_002839545.1 Candidatus Methanoperedentaceae archaeon HGW-Methanoperedenaceae-1 | reverse complement strand
CCAGTATCGATTTTGACATAAGTATATCCCGCTGAATTCATTGTCTCGACCACTGTACCTGATACAGATGGTGTACTACTCATCATTGAATCCGGCACAACTGCCGAATTTTCAGTTATTCCGGAATCAGCGTCATTGCCGATACATCCCGATAGTGCAAGGAGTGCGGCAATAACAAATGTAAGTATCAACATTTTCAAATTTTTCATCATATTTTCTTAACCGTCCTTTAAAATCTGTTATGAAATTTAATGGTATATAATATCAATTATTATTTCCTGGGAACCGCCCGTTTATTATGAGCATGATTTTTATTGAGGTTGCCAGACCTGCCACCAACAGGCGCACTCTCGGATGGTACCGAAATTTTAAAAATTTTTAATACATACGTTTGAAAACTATTATCTATGAACAACTCATCTATAAAACTACGGATAACTCTATAAATACAACTATAGAGCTAAAAAAGGGAGTAAATAATGTCACAATCACTTTCTCTTAAAGAATATTATTTATGGCAAAAAAAGGTCGAAAAACAATATCCTTGGCAGAGGCAATATTTAAATTACGAATTTTTAAACTATGAGGAGAAAAGAATTCATGAATTATCAGAATGGAATGATAAATTCAAAAAATCCAAAATAAATAGTAAATTAGAAAGTGCTCCTTTTTACGTAAAACCTGTCGGGTTAAACTCATCATGGAAAGCTGCAATCGCAGATTATGGAAATTTTAATTATTTTGGTTTATCGGCATTGTCAAATTCCCCTTCACTTTTAATTGTTGGACTCCATTCTAAGAATTTAAATCAACCTATTGAACACAGATTAATAGATATTACACAATCAAAAAGGATTAATCTAATCAATAAAATGAAAAACATTGTAGTTCCTGCTTTGTTAATAGAAGAATGGGACTATTTAAAATCAGACAGTATATATGTTGATGTTCCTTATGAGAAAAAAATAATCTCCAACCTAATTAAAGAAAATTTGATTGATGATGAGCAAATTTCACTGTGTTATCAATCTCCAATAATTAGCGCACCTTTTGGTGGCGTTGTGGGGGGGGTTTCATTTACTTCTATTTATGATGATTCATCTTTCGCAAAAGAACTGTCAAAAACAATGCAAATGATGGTTCCCCCTGAGTATAGAACTTCACCGCCACCAAAAAGTGTTGTTAAAGGTTCTAACTTTCAACTTTTAGATGGAATTGACTTCCATTTGGCTGAAAGACCTCATTCGGAGGATAATATATTATCCTCTATTTATACTAATCAATATAGAAAAGTTGACAGAGAATTGGCATTGAGAGACGGTTTTCGAGGGGAGTATTCTGTTTTTTCAGCAATAAAACCATCTGAAGATAATGAAGATCAATTATTGAAAGAATTGTGGAAAAATTTCACTGCAGCAGAAATTACTTTGCCATCTAAACATAAAGACTTGCTTGAGTCTGGTGTTATAATAACAGGTTTGAAAAAAATGATTGACGACAATTTGTGGATGCAGATTGTTCATTCAAGACAAATTTGCCCCGAAATTAATGAAAAAATAGAACTGAAATTAGTTAAGACATTTAATGACTTAAAAAAACATTTTGACATAATATTGTCAGATACTGAGATTCATTCTGAAAGTCGGAAATTTTTAGTTGACAAATTTGGAGCTAAAAGCAAAGATAATTTATTACGAATTGCTCAATCATTTGCTAGGGCTGAAGAAAAAAATCAATTGCATAATCAGAACCTTAAACTTGCAGCAGATTTAATTAAAGAGAATTTTGATAGTCTATCTCATCTTCTTAAAGTTAATACATTTAAGTCGAAAATTCAGAGGAAAAAAAAGATAGAAAACCCAAGATATTCTATTGTACAAACAGAAATAATTAATAATGCTCATTCTACTACATCAGAAATTTTTGAGGAAATAAAATCAACAAAAATATTTAAAGATGTTTATGAGCTTCAAGAATATTTAGATCAACTTCATGAGAATGGGGTTGTAATCGTAGATAATAAAAAAGGATATGTATGGGTTTAAAGTATTGAAATTAAGTATTTAAACCTGGTTATAAAATCCCCATTTTTATTAGCCGTCAAAAAATAAAAATCAGGTCTGGCTCCAAAACAGAACCCAACCCTTCAAACAACCCTGCGCCTAAAATGTAAACCAAACCACGCCTACTGATAAATAAAGTTCTCGGCAATCTGCTTATACTTCTCGGTTTCCTTCTTCGACTGGACCCTGAGCTTCTTCATAGCATCAGTAAGATGCCGGTAATTCACCTTAAGCCCATTCAGCGAAACCTCATCACCAGATTTACCTGACCTCACATATTCCCTGATAGCAAGCATCGTGGCTTCATTACACACAGCAGCAATCTCAGCCCCTGTAAAACTATCCGTATCATCAGCAAGCACACCAAGCTCAACATCACTTTCAAGCGGCTTACCCAAAAGATGCAGCCTGAATATCTCAAGCCTTGACTCCTTATCAGGCGGCGGCACATAAACCAGCCTGTCAAACCTCCCAGGTCTCAACAATGCCGGGTCGATAATATCAGGTCTGTTAGTCGCTGCTATCACCGTTACATTATACAATTCCTCAAGCCCGTCAATCTCAGACAACAACTGGCTCACAACCCTTTCCGTAACATGCGAATCCGAATTACTCCCTCTTGCAGGGACAATAGAATCAATCTCGTCAAAAAATATGATGCACGGAGAAGCCTGTTTTGCCTTCCTGAACGTCTCACGAACGGCTTTCTCACTCTCGCCAACCCATTTACTCAGGAACTCAGGTCCCTTCACGCTGATAAAATTCGCCTGGCTCTCAGTAGCCACAGCCTTAGCAAGCATAGTCTTACCCGTACCAGGCGGACCATACAGCAATATACCCTTTGGCGGCTTCGCACTCAAATGCTTAAACATTGCAGGATACTTCATAGGCCATTCCACAGCCTCCTTCAATTCCTGTTTAACACTCTCGATGCCCCCGATATCCTTCCAGTAAACATCAGGCGACTCGATAAACACCTCACGCATCGCAGACGGTGTCATATCACGCATGGCGTTATTGAAATCCTCGCCTGTTACTATCAGTTTACTGAGTATATCAGACGGGATACTCTCAACTTCAAGATCAAGCTCAGGCAGCAAGCGCCTGATGGAACACATTGCCGCCTCCCTTGACAGGGCTGCAAGGTCAGCGCCCACAAAACCATGGGTAATATCAGCAAATTTCCCAAGCTCAACATCATCCGCAAGCGGCATGCCCCTGCTATGGATTTGCAAAATCTCAAACCGCGCCTTCCTGTCAGGTACGCCAATCTCGATTTCCCGGTCAAACCGTCCGGGACGCCGCAGTGCAGGGTCAATGGCATTCGGGCGGTTTGTTGCACCTATGACAACAACCTTACCCCGCGCCTCAAGACCGTCCATCACCGCAAGAAGCTGCGCCACAACACGCCGCTCAACCTCGCCTGTAACATCCTCACGTTTCGGGGCAATGCTGTCAATTTCATCTATTAATATGATACTCGGGGCATTCTCTTCTGCTTTTTTAAATATCTCCCTGAGCCGCTCTTCAGATTCGCCGTAAAACTTACTCATAATCTCAGGACCGCTTAGTGTCATGAAATTCGCATTAGTCTCAGACGCAAGGGCTTTTGCCAGAAGGGTCTTACCGGTTCCGGGCGGACCGTGAAGCAGTACACCTTTCGGTGCTTCCACACCAAGACGTTCGAAAATCTCAGGATGGCGAAGCGGTAATTCAATCATTTCCCTCACTTTCCTGACTTCATCACCCAGACCCCCGATATCCTCATAAGACATCCTCGGGATAGAGGGTAATTCTTTTGCAGGCTTTTCGCTGATTTTAATCTCCGTCCTGGGGTTCATTAAAACAGAGTCAGTAAAAGGTTTTGTGGAAACCACCATCAGGTCAACACGGCGACCCATTATATTCAGTTCAACCACGTCACCACGGGTAATTACCCTGCCCTCAAGGTTACGCCCAAGATATGTCTCACCGCCCTGTATTTTTAAAGGCTGGGTTGGTGCAAACATAATCTTCTCAGCAGGAGATGTCTTTATCCGCCGTATCTTAACCCTGTCATCAATACTTGCGCCGGAATTCCGCCTGACAGTCCCGTCAATCCTGACCACACCAGTACCCGTATCCTCAGGATAACCGGGCCATACGATTGCAGCAGTTTTTTTACTACCTTCAACGTTTACGACATCGCCTGTCTGCAGCCCCATTTCATAAGCTACTTTTGGGTCAATGCGCGCAATACCCCTGCCCGCATCGTATGATTTTGCTTCCGCAACTTTCAGGGTTAACGTGTCGTCTTTTTTATCCATAATATTCTATTTTATAATCGCGTTTAGCGTTTATATTAATTTATTCCTGTCTACTCTACCTTTACACTCTTACCTTCAGGTTTCATGAACGTCTTAAGCCTGAGTGTGACTTCAAGCACACCATTGTTATATTTTGCAGTCGCGCTGTCAGGTTCAACCTCGCCGGGTGTTTTTACGGTCTTATTGTATTTCCGTTCACCGTGCCCGGCTTTAATAAGAACCTCGTTTTCCGTAGCGCTGACCTCGATGTCCTCTTTCTCAACCCCCGGCATCTCGGCTGTTATGTAAAGCTCGTTTTTCTTCTCATCTACCACAATGCTTGTGAAAGGGTCCCT
>PGYG01000088.1:2726-4886 GCA_002839545.1 Candidatus Methanoperedentaceae archaeon HGW-Methanoperedenaceae-1 | reverse complement strand
CTGGCTGTACGTTCCCGAAGTATTCCATATGCGGAATTCCGTCAGGTCCGACCTGCATGCTGTACCCAAAAACCTGCGGCTCTTTCCCAATTGGGTGCATCATGTGACCCATTGCCTCGTTCATATTTTCCATCATCTGTTCCATTTCTTCAAACAATCCTTTTTCCTGCCTTCTTCCGAACATTTTTTTACCTCTTATTTTATTATACGATTGGTTCGATTTATCCGATTCTGTACCTGTTTTTATCTTCTTTTATCAAATCTTTTAATTTCATCTGTTCAATATATCCTTCAATCACGTATTCAGGAATTACAAGATTCATGGATAATTCACGTTTGGTCATCGGCATTTTCATCAGGGCATAGAGCATCTCCGCTTCTACCCCGTCATCCGCTACCTGTCCAATGACGTCCGTATACGAATCTGTCAATTCTGAAATGTTTGACTGTACGCGCTGGTATTCCTGCATCAGCTCCCTCTTGTGAACCAGTTGTTCCTGTATGCTGCCATAAAGTGTCTTCAGGTCTTGCGCTCCTGAAACCGTGCTTGTATACTGCTCATGCACGAAAGACACTGTCATTGTCGTGGTTTCCACCTCATAGGAGTTGGGCGACACAAATACTTCCATTCTCAGGTTATCCGTGATGTGGAAGTACTTGCGCCGCTGTTCGTCAACGTTGCTGTCAATCAGACCTGCCTTTTCCAGAAGCTCAAGATGCCCGAGTACCGCTTTGGCGCCTACTGCCAGCCGCTCTGCTATTTCGCTCATATAACAGGGTCTGCTTGCCAGTAGCTGGAGGATTTTCCGCCTGTTCTGGTTCCCGAGTATGTCAAGTAGCTGTTCTGATTCCATGTTTTGTTTAACCTATAGTTAGTAACCGAGGGTTACTAACCTAAAGTTAGTAGTAATTGTATATAAACATTACGCACGTGTCCTGATGCGAGCTTTAACCATCACCGTGCCAATAACCACAACCTAAGTACAATAAAAACAATTCTGGTAACACATGCCGCAACATTATTCCAGAGGCTATCTCGAAGTAGTTACAGGGGCGCTCCTTTTCGGGCTGATTGGCATATTTGTCAGGCTCATAAGCGGTATGCCCCTCGGTTCAATCATTTTTTACAGGCTGTTTTTTGCGCTAATTATTATAGCCTTTTACCTCTCATTCTGCGGCAGGTTCAACGAAGTCAAGCTCAGGGAAAAAAGAAAATATATCATGTTGCTTGGTATTTTCCAGGCAGGGGCAATGTTTTCCTATTTTACAGCCATCAAATACACCACGGTTTCCATAGCCGTACTTCTGTTATACACAGCTCCTGTTTATGTAACAATCCTCTCGCCACTGCTTTTAAAAGAAAAAATCACGCCAAACACCATATTTGCCCTGCTGTTATCTATAACAGGTGTTACTATAATTGTGCAGCCACAAACCGTATTTAACGATGCGGGTTCAGGACTGAACCTTACAGGAGCTGTTACCGGCATGCTCTCAGGAGTGTTTTATGCGCTGATGATTCTTGTTTCAAGATACCTGGGGAACTACTATTCAGGTACGGCACAGGCATGGTGGGCTTTCATTGTGTCTATGCTTATATTCCTGCCATTTTCCATTATGGTTCCTGCCGGAGTTGTAGTAAATAACCTTCTCCTGCTTGTGTTGTCCGGACTCCTGCCAACAGCAGCAGGCGCAATATTATACCTGAACGGTCTGCGGCTTGTCAGGGCGCAGAATGCCAGCATACTCGGGCTTCTTGAACCTGCCAGCGCTGTTGTTTTTGCGTACCTGCTCCTGAATGAACCTGTCTCATCAGTAATACTGCTGGGCGGCGGACTTATTTTAACAGGTGCCATCTTATCAGGCAGGGATAAACCAATCGGGACTCTAATTACGTAAATTTGTATCCATTAAAATCCGGTAAGTAAAATATAACCTGTATTTTCAGTTATACCTTCTTGGCGCTCCTGGTGTTCCTGAATGATTGTAAGCTGGTGCCTGGATTATTGTGAGGTTGATTACCGTTTGCGTATGACAGCCTTCACATGTCCAGTGCCCCCTTGAAATAAAAGAGGTTGAACCGTTTACATTTCCAGGCTGCCCGAATATCGTGCCTGCGGCAAACCGTGAAGACTGGTTACTGGCACTAAGATAAAACGA
>PGYG01000088.1:0-2659 GCA_002839545.1 Candidatus Methanoperedentaceae archaeon HGW-Methanoperedenaceae-1 | reverse complement strand
TATAATTATTCTTATTTCCGTGGCAGCGGTCGTCATCACATACCCTTACAATAACTCCTGTATGTGCTGATGACCCGAAAAGCGAGGCATTGTGGCACAGCATGCATATCTCACCGCCATCTATACCGTTTAGTCCATCCCTATCCAGGGTGACGTTTGTGGTATTCGACCCATTCTGCCATACGCTCCCGGTCCACAACCAGATATTTCCATTGTAATCTGTAATTTGATCATTGGAGTAATCCGTGCCTCCCAGTGAAAGATATGTCGTATAATTAGTATTCCCAGCCGCTGCTTTATGTTTTTCATAAACATACCCGCTGTTCACTATCTGGGATAAAACATCAGAATGGCATTTTTCGCATGAAACATCCATCCCGCTGTAAAAGGTGTGCTGACCAGAGAAAAGTGAAACTGTGGTTGGCATCACGTACAAACCCAGAACCATTATAGCCAGATATAACAGGATTTTCTTATTCATCTATACCTCATTATTTAATAACTACCCCTGCCCGTTCATAAAGAGGGTCTTTATCGGCTGTACTTTCAATTATGTAATGGGCTGACTGGTTTATGCCGTTTACGTCACCGCCATCATAGTGTATGGTTATGTTTCCTGTAGTAATGTTATAATTAGAGTGACAGTTTGTACAATATATATTTTTAGTAAGGTTATGAGCAAGGTTTATATTGTAAAGTTCCGTTAAATTTGGAGCATACCCATGGCAGATGCATCCTGCATTGGCATGTACACTCAGGCTCACGCTTGAAACTTTGTCAGGATGGCATTTTGTGCAAAATTCCTCTGGCGTGGTCTTGTTTTTGTAAATTGTATGTGTTCCTGAAAATACAGCATATGTATTCATCATACCCACCGCTAATAATACCCCGAAAATACCAAACAATAATATTATTTTCTTATCCATTTGTTACCTCATGAATACGTTTTGTCAGGATACGTATGGCAGTAGTTACAATCATTAGACTTTCCATAGCCATATTGACTCGTCGCTTTATTGAAGTTCACTGCATCATGGCATGTTGTGCAGTCTATTATATCTACAACAGAAACTACGCCAACAGTATAGTTGCGCGGGTCTCTTGTAATATTATGCCTGTCCTTATCTGTAATTGGATTCGCCTGCACAGCATGGCAGTCCTCACATGCTTTTCTTGCGCCTATGTTGTTATGTCCTTTCGTATGGCAGTCCTCACACTCCAATGTCCCGTGCGGACTTGCACCAAACATTGTTGAGTTCACATACTTCTCAGGCGCTGACCTGCCTTTCATATAATAATAATCAAAGTGGCAATTCTTACAAGTTCCAGTGCTTACATTATGAACGAACTCATACATTTTTACACCAGTTTGTATATTTGCACCATGACATGCTTCACAGGTTGTGTCATTATAGTCAGGCGTCAGGGAATGGTTATAGTAACCGGTTATTTCATCAGGTGCATAGTTTGTGTGGTTGGTTATCTCAGGCGGCACAGTAAGACCCGCGGTTTCAAATGTCTGGGTTGTATTTGTGTAGTCTTTTCCACTGTTTGAATACCCCTGGTAGTGGCATCCTGCACACCAGTTACTATTGCTGGTAATGCTTGAGTTTATAGTATTGCTGCCATTCCAGTTCGACGGTCTGCCAAGCGGGGTTGCATTGTGGCGGCTGTCGCCATGGCAATAATCACACATACTCTGCTGGCTTGTGTTTGTCCAGTAGGGATTAGTACTGTTCCATACCGAACCATTTGATGCATTATTACTATGCTGTACCTGCGGCATTATTGGGGCTGTACTGAATGCGCCGCCAAAACCGCTGCCCTGATGGCAGTTTGAACAGTTAACAGCGCTGCTGTTTGTAGTACGCCATGTTAAACCGTCTTCACCCAGATACCGAACAGGGTGGATACTCTTACTGGAATTCAGGTGGCACTGCGTACAATCAACTGAATTATTGTGCTTTTCCCTGTAACCAGTTACTGCGCCGCTATAATTTGTGCCTGTACCTGACTGGTTCAATCCATGGCAACCGAGGCAGTATGTACTGTTTGGCAGGGATAAAACCGGTTTAGCTAATTGAATCCCGTGTAAATTAGAGCCAGTGCTGTTGTGGCATTCAGGCTCACTGCACGACGGGTTGGAAGAATTGTAATTACTGCTGTGGTTTAATATGCTGTAGTTGGCAGTATCCTGGAACGTTATATTAAACTCGCCAGTGGTGTTCCTGTGGCAGTATATACAGTACTCGTAGCTTCCCGCACTCTTTCCGAAGTTTGTCCTGTTTTTACCGTAGTGGTAGAAACTCGTGTTTCCACCATTGAGATTTATTCCGTCACTTGCAACCAAACCATAGTCTGTGTCATTATTGGAAGTAATCATTCCTGGAACATTCTCATGGCATCCGATACATGAAGCAAGGTCGGTTGTCTGGTTGTTTAGTGCTGTGACATTTGTTCCATTCCTGTAATGATTGTATATTATTGTAGCATTGTAAGCTCCTTCCTTTTCGCCGCCTGATAAATGACACGAAGTACAGTTGTAAGGAGTATCCCTTCGGTCAGGATGGGTGTTGTTTGGAACAACATTGCCGCTGCTGTTGTGGCATGCCCAGCAGCTTGCGTTTATACCATAGCCGCTCTCGTTGGCGTTGTTTAA
>PGYG01000087.1 GCA_002839545.1 Candidatus Methanoperedentaceae archaeon HGW-Methanoperedenaceae-1 | reverse complement strand
TGCCAGTCATGCGGAATCGAGGTAAACAAACCCACTTGCCCGAAATGCGGCAAGGAAACATCATCTGTCAGTGAGATGGAGATTGATTTCAAGGCTGAATACCAGCTTGCCCTTTCAAACGTTGGTGAACGGGATAATTTCGATTCGATAAAAGGCGTGCTTGGTCTTACCTCGAAAAACAAATCCCCGGAACCTCTTGAAAAAGGGATTCTGCGGGCAAAACATGATATTGTCATGTTTAAGGACGGGACTGTCAGGTATGACCTGTCAGATATGCCGCTTACCCATATAAGACCGAAAGAGGTAGGCGTATCAGTGGAAAAGATGAAAGAACTGGGGTATATGACTGACACATACGGGAAACCGCTGGTTGATGAAAACCAGGTACTTGAACTGAAAGTCCAGGATATTATTCTTTCAAAGGACTGCGCAGAGTACCTTTTTAAAACAGCCAACTTTATCGATGACCTTCTTGTGAAATATTACCATGTAGAGCCATATTATAACCTTGGAAGTACAGATGACCTTATCGGGAAACTGGTAATCGGGCTTGCGCCGCACACGTCAGCAGGTGTGCTCGGGCGGCTTGTAGGTTTAACCGGTGCGTCTGTAGGTTATGCCCATCCGTTTTTCCATGCAGCAAAAAGGCGGAACTGTGACGGGGATGAGGACTGTGTGATGCTGCTCATGGACGGATTGCTTAATTTCTCGCATGCGTACCTTCCTGACAAGCGCGGCGGGAAGATGGATGCCCCTCTTGTCCTGACATCGCGCATTGACCCGAACGAGGTTGATAAGGAGGCGCATAACGTGGATGTGCTGTTTGATTATCCGCTTGGGTTCTACGAGGCTACGACCGTGCTTGCCAACCCGAAGGATATTGTCGGGATTATGGATACCGTAACCGGCAGGCTGGGAACTCCTGGACAGTATGAGGGTTTCGGGTTTACGCATGATACCTCGGATATTGCAGCAGGACCGAAGAACAGCGCGTACAAGACGCTGGGTACCATGATTGAGAAAATGGAAGCCCAGCTTGGTCTTGCGAGGAAGATTAAGGCAGTGGATGCAGAAGATGTTGCTGAAAGGGTGATTAATTCCCATTTCCTTCCTGACCTTATCGGGAACCTGCGCTCGTTTTCGAAACAAAAAGTCAGGTGCACGAAATGCAATGCTAAGTACAGGCGTCCGCCTTTACGCGGAAACTGCCAGAAATGCGGCGGGAATGTCGTGCTGACGGTTCATGAGGGTTCAGTGTGAAACGAGTTTGCGGATAGCTGATGAATACAATGTCAGGAAATATACGAAACAGAGGCTGGAACTGCTTGAACTTGAGATGAAATCCCTGTTTGAGAATGATAAGGTGAAGCAGAAAGGGCTTTCGGATTTTATGTAAGCTGTGGAATTGTAAACCAGTCACGGACTCCGCACTGGAAGGTGCGGAGCATCCCCACACGGGTGCATGAGTTTTTTTATTGTTCATTGATATTTTGGTTTTTATCAACTTGAAGGGGCACTGAAATAGTAGGATGTAATGGGGAGATAGGAACAAACAGTTGCAAACTGTACGAAGCTTGATAAAGAAGATTTGGAGGTAATTTTATTATTGATCGATTATTACTAAAATACAAATACTTTTTTTAGATATAGATGATTACAAAGAAAGTTTTAAGTAGCATTACATAATATAGTGATAGGAGGATTACAATGAATAACCTAAATTTTGACCCAAAAGAGGAGAAGATTGCTGAATTTATTGCATATCTAACGAATTCTGCGTTATATAAGGAAAAAAATGTAATTAATTTGATCAACGAGAGTAATCTTAAAAGGTTGATAGCTCAGAAACACGAGAAAAAAGATTTCTTGGGCGCATCTGAACTAATCGAAGAGGCTAAAAGATCACTAAAACCGAATATAGAAGTTTCAGAAATAATTTCTAAATCAATTAGACTCCCTTTTAATTTATACTTAACTCTCATTGAGTCTGCTCATAAAAAGAGCCTATCGTTGTCTGATATGATTCGGATAATTTCTATACCAGCAATGAAACACGAACTCGCTAAATATATGGCCCGCTGTACATCAGATGAAGTTAAGGCTACCTTTATAGTAGATCAGGAAAAACAAAAAGTATTGCATGATTTGTTACATGAGTGGGAGAATAAGGAAACCTCTTCAGTACCTAAAGATGAATATTCTTGTGATTTCATTTTTAATAGCGAAGAGGAGATAAAAACGTCATTTAAAATGTTTGCACAACTTTCTATAAAAGAAAGATGCAGAAAATATGGATTTCCAATCGAATTAATGATGGATTATCTCAAAAGTAACCTTGATGTTGAAAAGGGCTGGAAGTATTTAGACACAAATGCTACTCTATCGGAAAAACCATTAGAATTAACCGTGTATTCGACAATGTCTTATGATTTTCATAATTATAAAAAATTTAAAGGAAGTATTGACTCTGAATTGAAAAACAAATTGGATGATGTGTTGGATTATAAAAACCGTATGTTTGCTGTAGAGGGAGCCATTTTTACAAGTGATTCAGACATTTTGACAATTGGTTCAGACCATTACTTTCCCGGCATAGTATCAGGTACTCTTCGCATTGAAGATAATAAATTATTTTTCGATGATGTTGATATCGAAAAAAGAACAGAACTTAATGCTTTGATTTTTGAAACATTAGCTAATGAAAAATATACCGATTATGCGATTGAGGAATACTTAAAACAAATACATGAGGCGCTTGCAAAGAATGATTACGATACTACAGCGCAACTTAATGATAAACTTGCAAAGTTTCAAGTAATCCAAAAACTTTCTAACTGGTATTGTGACTTGATTTCCGAAATAGCTAAAGGATCAAATGTTGTTACTTTTACGATTCCAAAGCTTTCTTTGATGCTTTGGGAAGCTACAAAGGGTAATAGAAGTATTCAAGAGTTCGTGGAGAACCTGTTAAAAAATGAATATAAGAATAATATAAAAGGTGACGATGAAGGAATGGAGGAAGAAGAAGAACCACAATTTACTAATGAGATTTTACCGAATGAACTGAATACTAATAACTCAGAAAACTATACTACTATACCTACACCTACGTCTTTTGGTGAGAAAAATGTGGGAAAAGAGAAAAAAGGGAGACGTGTTTCTTTTCAGGAATTAATAAATGCTGGTTTTGTAAAGGATGGACAAATTTTGTATCTTTATTATAATGGAAAGATTTTCAGAGAGGAAGAAGCGCAGATTGTCGCTTTTAATAATAAGTTAAGATACAAAGTTGATGGCAAACTATATTCTAAATCAGAACTTGCCAAGATGCTTCTTCAGAAACATAAGATGATATATACAAACTATGTTCGGGGTCCTCTATACTGGATAACAGAAGATGGTAAACAGTTAAGCGACCTTGAAGAGCAAGTTAGGCAACAACGAGGAGAAAGATGACCAAAACAATCTGATAAGCTCTTGGAAACTGGAATATATCTACGGGTCGAAGTATGGGGAGTGTAACTTTTTTTTGTGCCCCAATTTTAGCGCCACATAGTTATTCTGGTTCAAGATATCTTAAGGATGCACTCAACACATATCGCACGGCAGTCAACGACCTCGGGCTGAAGCGCCGAGGCATCAGGGAGATGCTCAGGATATTCATATTTTACTCAGTTTGTTGGAATTTTGTTTTTCTTTTCAGGCGCAGTGTATGTAAAAATTATTTCATTAATTTTTCGTCTAAAGCGCTTAAAATTCTTGGACCAACTTCGATAGCCCATTGAGCTGCTCTATTATCGACTTCAGCTCCATGAACCGCTCTATTTAATAAACCTGATAAATCTGCTAAAACGCTTCTTTCTTCATTATTTAAAACATTTTGGTTGGACAAAACGTCTAAAAGTTGGCTTATACCTTTTTTATGAGCATTAATTTTTCTGCTCTCAGCAATTTCATTTAACCTTCTTTCAATTTCTATTCTTAGTCCTGCTAATGCAAGGTTAGGGTCTTCATTTGCTACCATTTGAAATGAAAATTGTGGTATACTTGGTGACTCAGCTTCTTTTGAAAGCAATCCAGCCTTTTCTACTTTATCTTTTGCTGTCTCCAACTCTTTAAGCTCAATTTTATATCCACCGGGTAGCTCAAAAGATTTAATCACAGGTGCAAGCCAAGGAATAATTGCTATTATGAGAAGTACTAAAGTAATTGTATCAATCGACAAGTTTGGCCAAATTATATGAGCTGTAGCTATTGAACCCGCAACTAATGTTATTCCTATTTGAATCTTTTTAAACTCTTTCATAATTTAAATTATTTTTAACATTAAGCAGGATTCCGGGAAATGAAATCACGTACACCCTGTAACATCAGTGAAACTTGCTTTTTTTCGTAGTTCCCATAATTACCATGTGCAGCATCATTTCGGATACCCAACCAAGCGAGGATAATTTTCTGATCAGTTTTCGAATATACTAATTTACCTGCAAGAGCGTCATTCATAGTAGATGTTTTTAAAGTTTTATTATTATCATTAACTGTTGGCATATTATTTTTCAAACTTAAATTTCTAAGATGTTGTTCTAGAATCCCCCCTATAATAACTGCAGCAGCATCTTTATAGCCTTCCTCAAGAAGGTAATCTGCCATATCTAGGAAATTAGAAAATACATCAGCTTGAACCATTTCATGGAAAGTTTTCAAGTGACCGGCCTGGAAATCATGTCTGAGGGCAAGCAAGATACCCATCAGACCATTCAAGGCATAAGAATAGTTTGAATGAAATATTCTAATAAAATCGGAGGTTTGACTTCTATATACACTTTTATCAGGAGAAAGATGAGATATAGTTGAGGACATTTTTGCCAATATTTCTGCCTTAGTCACACCATCCAAGAATGGACTTTTCTTTTCTGCATTAGATCGAAGTGTTTGACAATGCTTTAGAGTTTCATCTATTTGTTGGATAGCCCTTTTAGAATAAATATCCATTATTATCCTTTTCTTTAGCTTGCTATATAAAAATTTTCAATCTTATATCTTTTACTAAAAAGAAATGTTCGATAAACAAAATCAAGATTGGCGCCTATTTTTTTAGATATTTTGAAAAATTTAATGGTTTATCGCCTTTCGAGAGCATGTAAACCCATCGCCTTCAGTCACTATACCCCAGTCACTATACCCCGTACTTGAAGGATACAGGGCTTGCTACCGTTTTTGCCTATAAACGTTTTCCGTCCGGTTACTGAGTTGAAGTATATTTTTCCACAACACCCCATCCATGTCCGACCGAACCGTGATAACAGCCCACAGGTGACTTTCACACCATTCCTTAAGATGTGGAAATTTCTGCCTCAATATCCTGCTGCTTCTGCCTTTAATTTTCTTGACAATAAAACTTACTGAATATTTCGACGGGGTTATGTTAAATCCAGCATTGTACAGAATCTCATTATCAACCATCAAGGATATATAGACGTTCAAACATTAGAAAACCACTATATTGTTGTAATTATCAATTGCAGTATGTTTTGGAGGTCATTCGATGCTGAAAGTAAATAATATTGTTAAAGACTATGTAATCGACTCTGATAAAATCAGGGTACTGGACGGAGTTAATTTTGAAATAAAAGACGGTGAAATCCTCGGTATAATCGGAAGAAGCGGAGGAGGAAAAACCACATTGCTTAAAGTGTTACGTGGTCTTGAGCCATTCGAAAGCGGCAGTTTTGAACTTGAAGGATTCAAGATAACACCTGACGCATCAGTCGAAGACCATATAAAACTTAAGAAAATGACTGCAATCCATCTCCAGAGGAATTTCGGGTTATGGAGCGGTGCTACTTATGAAAGTGTCCTGCGCCGTCTTTATGCGGACAAGATTGGTTACGAAGCCCTTCCTGATAAAGATGCGCCATATTTCGATGAATTATACGAAAAATCCATTGAATACCTGAAGCTTGTCAATCTTGACAAGAAAGCAGAACATTTTTCATCCGTGTTAAGCGGCGGGGAAAAACAGAGGTTACTGATTGCACGGCAGCTTGCCGCGAGTCCTGATTTACTTCTCCTTGACGAACCGGCAACCATGACCTGTCCGGCAACAAAGCAGGCGGTTTTTGATACTATAAAGAACGTTAACGAGAAGACAAAACTCAAGACCCTCGTGGTCTCCCACCTGCCTGAAGTGCACTCATATCTTGCAGACCGTGTGCTATGGCTTGACGGCGGCAAGATTATTGAGGAAGGCACTCCCGAATATGTCCTGAAAAAGTTCATGAAAGGCATAAAACCTGCTGAACCTATGCCAGTGCGGACAGACGATAAAACAGTAATAAAGGTGACAGACGTTTCCAAGAGATACTGGCTTATCAGGCAGGGCGAGGTACTTGACCTTGACCACATAAATCTTGATTTCAAGCAGGGTGAGATTACCGCGCTTATCGGTCCAAGCGGTGCTGGAAAAACCACGCTTCTCCATGCCATGGACGGACTTAACTTCCCTGACGATGGTGAGATAGAATTCCTTGTAGGGAACGACTGGGTTGAAATGTCCACATATTCCCCGAAGAGAATGGAAGTCAGGCGTATGACCAGTATCATGTACCAGGAGTTTGCCCTTGGAGCACATTCCACGATAAGGCAGCAGCTTGCATTCAGGCTGGGTGTCAAGGGACAGAATGTCGTTGAAGAATCAAGGGAACGCGCAAAGCAATTCGGTGTATCTGATAAAGACCTTGATGAACTTTACAAATTTACCGATATGCCACCGGAGAACATGAGGGAGGTACTTGCGAAAATGGGTTATACACCTGAAATCCTCACACAGCTTTTCCCTGCTTACCCGCTGACTGAGGTTATGAATTATGCAGAACCATTGTTTGAAGCTGTGGATTTGCCGTTGAGCATTCTTGATGTCAAGCCGTACCAGATGAGCGGCGGCGAGAATGTGAGGGCAGCACTTGCTATTGCGATGGCAACAAAACCGTCAGTCCTCCTTCTTGACGAACCGTTCGGCGACCTTGATCCGATGACCTTACGGGATGTTGCAAATGCACTGAAGAAACTTGTTAAGACATTCAATACTACAATCATATTTGTAAGCCATCATATAGACTTCATAAAAGAGGTGGCACAGAGGGCGGTATTGATAGACAAGGGTCACATTGTGATGGACGGGAAACCGAAAGAAGTTTGCGATGGTTTCGTCAATGCAAGTAATGCAAGGTACCTTGAGCACGGAATGTGTGATTACGAGTAGTTAACTATTTGTTAACATAATTGCATTGTCTGCATAATGAGAGGGTCATTCAGGAAAACAGCAGCCTATCTTGTGTTAGTCCTCTTCCTGTTCTTGATAATAGCAGGAAGCTTCTACATAATCATAGGCGGCGATAGTTTTGGGAAATCCGGGAACAGGGTCGAGGTAATCTATGTCCAGGGCGTGATGCTTACTGGCAACCTTCCTTCAGGGCTTGGGATTGCAACGTCTGAGGAGATTACGAAAAGCCTCACTGACGCATCAGAAGATGAGGGTGTAAAAGCAATTGTTATGCGGATTAACAGCGGAGGCGGTTCTCCTGCCGCTGCTGAGGAAATTGTTTCCGCAATGGAAAAAATCGACAAGCCGATTGTTGTTTCCATGGGTGATGTGGCTGCAAGTGCTGCGTATTATATCAGCGCACCTGCTGACAGGATAATTGCGAATCCAGATACCATTACAGGCAGTATCGGGGTTATCTGGGTGTTCCAGAACAGGTCTGCGTTTTATGAGGAAGAGGGAAGCTCTTTTTACATTTCCAAATCAGGTGAGTTTAAGGATATGGGCGGTGACTGGAGGGGTCTTTCGGATGATGAAAAAAGGTATGTTGACCAGGTTGTTTCAGAGGTTTACGGAAGGTTTGTTAAGGCTGTTGCAGACGGCAGGAACCTTTCACTTGGGCAGGTAAAAGACATGGCTGACGGCAGGGTTTACACTGGCGCAAAAGCCAAGGAACTCGGGCTTGTGGATGAGTTCGGAAGCCTTGATTATGCAATAGAAGTCGCCGCCAGGCTTGGCGGGATTGAGGGAAAACCCACGGTAACGTATTCAAACAAACCATCGCTTTCACGGCTGTTGTTTGGCGGTGAGAAAAACGACATATCAGGATTTGCAAGTTATTATTACGATAGTCCTTACGGTCGCCTTCTTTCAATATCGTGATTTTTTAGGTTTTGGAAACTTTTTCCTGATAGCTGTTACTTTTGTTTCAAGCTCACTTACAAACTCGTCCCTCAATTGCCCTGAGTAGCAGTCATAACGCACTGCCATTGAAATTTTTGAAGCCACAGCCCGCGCTATTTTCCCGCGCAGTTTTTTCGGTGCTGTGTTTATGAAGGGATGCCTGAATATAACCCCGTGCTTCGGGGATGGCGCTTTTCCTTTCAGGTGCTTGAAAAGCGCGTTGTTTGCGCCGAGTACCTGTATTGTACTTGAAGGCATGGAAGCGAGTTTTTCAAGGCTTCCGGCTATGCTTAGCAAGCGCGCGCCGAGGATGTAACCTGCAATGTTTGTCAGGTTTGGCGCAAGCTTTTCCATGTTTTCTTTCAGGTAGTTTTCGATTGATGTGCGGGTTTCGTATAACCCGATAAGGGATGCTGCGAAACTGCGCATGGCTTCAGTTTTACCTTTTTCCCCTGTATTGAGTACATGGTTTGCGAGTTCGTTTGTGCGAAGACGGGTTTCTCCGCAGTTTAGCATGTACCATTCTTTCAGCCTTTCAGAAAGGATGTTTGTGGTTTCGTTTATGTCGTCAAGCGCCTCGACTGCCGCGATTACCTGCCGGTCAGGGGTAACAGCGAGCGCCATTTGTTTTTTGACAAGTTCGATATTTACATCGTGCAAAAGGCGGTCGTATTCATCCCCGGAATCGACAAAACCGTGTTCTATTGCAAGGTCGCGAAGGTCAGTACCTGCAACCGCGCCCCTCATAAGCAGGGGTTCTTTGAGTAATAAGCCTGTTATCAGGGCTGTGTCTTTTGGGAATAATTCTATATTGTCAATCCTGTCATCTGTGAGCTTGAATACGCCGAACCACGTTCTTACCTGCATGGGCTTATGTTTTCCTTAATAGTACTAAATCTTTTACGAAGGCAAACTATAAGTATTAAACATGATATTACACTTCTAAAAGGTGGTTCTATGTGTAATAATAAAATAATAGCCAGAGTATTGTACGCAGTAGGTATCTAGGCGGTATGGAAGGAGTATCAAAAGCAAGCATCCCTATCAGTGTGGTTGCTTTGATTGTGATAATTATCGCAAGCTACCTGCTTGAAAAAGAGTGAAATACCAGTAAACCTTTTATTTTTTTATTAATCACTGCATACCGCAGGTTTTCCAGAATCCAAGCTTTTATGGGATAGCAGGTAGAAAAACACTTAAAAAGAGAGTGAATTTTAATGAACTTTAAAGGAAGTAAAACCGAAAAAAACCTTCTGGCATCATTTGCCGGGGAGTCGCAGGCACGCAACCGCTACACCTTCTTTGCAAGTGTTGCGAAAAAGGAAGGATATGAGCAGATTCGTGCGATTTTCGAGGAAACGGCAGGGAATGAAAAAGAACACGCGGAAATATTTTTTAAGCACCTTCAGGGCGGAGATGTTGAAATCACGGCAACATATCCTGCTGGAGTTATCGGAAAGACCGCAGACAACCTGTTTGCAGCAGCGGAAGGTGAAAAACTTGAATGATCATTCACCGAGATAGCAGAAGTTGAAGAGTTCCACGAAAAGAGGTACAGGAAGCTGTTGAATAATGTAAAGAATGGCTCTGTATTCAAGAAAGACAAACCTGTGAAATGGCACTGCCTCAACTGCGGGTATATCCACGAGGGAACGGAAGCGCCAAAGGAATGTCCTGCCTGCAAGCATGAACAGGCGTATTATGAGGTGCTGGCTGAGAACTGGTGATATTTCAGTTTTTCACAATATTTTATTACTGTCCAGGGTAAACCAGAGTTCATAATTATCGGCGTCAGCGTCGCGAACAAAACCAGATAAGCGAAATAGTAAAAAATCCCGAATCTACCAGCACCGGAAGGAAAGGTCGGAAGATTTTCCAGAATTCATTTGATGATACCCATGTAATAAGGGTTATATGCGAGGTTGAAGCAGGTAATATTAAAGTAATCACGTTTTATCCCGCAAGGAAAGATAGATATGAAAATTAGTTATAATCGTGATCAGGACATCCTCATGTATGAGGTAAGCGAGGAACCCATCGACTACGCAGAAGAAGTCGGACAGATAATAGTCCACTTTACAAAAGAATCAAAACCTGTGCTTCTGGAGATTCTGGATGCCAGCGAGTTCCTTGGTGAAACAACTAAAATCACAATGAGAACCCTTGATGAAACGCCTGTTGAAGTCCTGTCATAATTAATCGGGTTTAGTATTTTATAATAGCAGGCATAGTCATGATTCTCGGCATCGACATCGGCGGCGCGAACACCAAGCTCGCCTCAAGTGACGGAAAAGTTACGGAACTGCATTACATCCCGCTCTGGAAAAATACCCCGCTTCCAGAGGCGCTTCAGGAAATATCAGGACGCCTGCACCCTGAAAAAGCAGGTGTGGTAATAACGGGTGAGCTTGCAGACTGTTTCCCTGACAAGGACGCAGGATTATCATACATCATGGATGCAGTGAACAACGCATTCCCTGATGCGTATTTCCTGACAAGCAGCGGCGCGTTTACAAAAGAGAAAACACGCGACCTTGCCGCTGCCAACTGGACTGCCTCATCCATCATCGTGGGGCGTGAGCTCGGCGACTGTATTTTCGTTGATATGGGTTCGACCACAACGGATATTATCCCGATAACAAACGGCGCGCCGCAGGCAGGACTCACTGATTTTGGACGCCTGAAAAATAGCGAGCTTGTTTATTCAGGCATCCTGCGAACAGGTATAGCCGCGCTTTGTAATTCCGTTGACATCGAAGGCACACGAACGCGCGTGTCATCAGAACTCTTCGCACAGACCGCAGATGCGTATCTTGTTCTTGGCATGATTCCACAGGAAGATTATACGTGCGATACGCCGGATGGTGCGGGAACGACAATAATGGATGCAAAAAGAAGGCTTGCGCGCGTGGTATGCGCCGACCTTTCAGAAATAGAAGACGATGCAATTGTTTCGATAGCCAAACAGGCTGTGGAAAACCAGCGCAGGGAAATCATGGATGCAGTACGTGATGTTGCTGCGCGGCACGGACTTGAAATGATTGTGGCATGCGGGCTTGGGGAATTCGTGATAAAGCAAATTGCGGATGAACTCGGGTTTGAAGTTGTTCTTGTGTCGGATAAGTATGGGAAAGATATATCAAAGGTCTTCCCTGCATACGCTGTTGCGCGGCTGCTTAGCGAAAAGTGACACAACTCACAGTTTTTCCAGTTTATTCTCTATACCTTTGTAAAATTCACACCACTCATCAAACTCGCATCCTGAGTTCCATGGCATACCGCCCCTGAATTCAAGGACAAGGTCGTAATATTCCTGCGGGTACCACGGCGCCTTGAAATCAAACTGGTCAAAATCACCCCATTCTTCAAGTGTGTTAAGAGGCAGCATACCGTTTTCCACTCCTGCATCATACAGTTTAGTATGCGGGTACGGCGTGAAAAACGAGAGCAGTATGTCCATATGCTCAAGCCTGTCCTGCTCACCGTACACTGAAATCATCTTGTGAATTTCATTGAGTGTGCTCTTAATTTCCTTTTTCAGGTCAACACCCGGAATCCCGACCATGAACGAGGATCGCACATCAATATCATGCTCCACGCATTTGCGGGTGCATACTTCAATCTGCGGAACCTTTGCACCTTTATTCATGGCATCAAGTGCTTCCTGGCTTCCGCTTTCAGTGCCGATGAATATTTCCCGCACTCCTGCTTCCCTGACAAGCGCCCACACATCATCGTCCATCCTTGAAAGCTGTTCCATCCTGCCGTTAACGCTTGTCATGCGGATACCGAGGTCTTTCTCGACAAGGAGACTGCACAGTTCTTTCACCTTCTTTACGTTTAGGAAAAAGTCACTGTCCCGAATCATGAACGTATCAATGTTATATGTTCGTGAGAGGTGTTCAAGCTCATTTACTGCGGTTTCAGCATTGAGTGCTGACCATCTCCTTCCGCAGAACAGGGGTTCTGAACAGAAGTTACACGCGGCTGCACAGCCCTGGCTGATGTAATAATCGATACACCGTTTCCCGAACTTGTATCCCTTTATGTGTTTTTCCATGTCAACCATGTCGTAAGGGATAGGCGGGAACTCGTTAAGGTCGGTAAAATTCCTGTCATGATTTGTAACGACTTGTCCCCCCTCTTTGTATGATACGCCTTCCACACCTGTAAGTGACTGGTTTGTATCAAGTCTTTCCACGACTTCCCTGAAACTCAGCTCGCCCTGCCCCCTGATTACAATATCTATGTTCGGGTTTTCAAGTGTCTGGATAGGTTCAGTGGATGGGTGGTATCCTCCCCAGATAACCGGCAGCTCAGGACACATTTCTTTCACACTTGCGCTGACATTAATTCCGTCCCGTATCTGGTAACATGTCATGCTGCTAACACCAAGACAGAGGGCGTTTTCGCATAATTCGAGAATCTTTTCCTTATAATCAGAATCCACTACGGCATTGATGATTTTGACATCGAAATCATCACTTACCATCCGCGCGATTGCAAGAAGGGAGAGCGGGACATTGATAAGTGGAACCTGGAGTGATGTTGTTTTCTTGTTGTGGATAGCAACCTGGTGTTTAACAGGCATCGGGTTAAACAGTACGATGGTTTTTTTATTTTCGCTCGTGTTCAAGTAATTCACCTGTCGGGATTTTTCTGCGTGTTTGTGTTTTGCAATAGATATTTCCAATTCTTTAATAACTTTCGCTTACGGGTGGAAAACCCCTTTATTTCCACTGGAAATATATATAAAACGCACGATTATAATTGTAATTATTATTATAATCATGCATCATATATGAAAAAACCAGAAATCTCCAAAACCGGGTTTTATCCAATAACTTAATAACTTTCCTTTACAATTATAATTGGAGTGATAGTAATGAGCGACTTTAAAGAGATTTTAGAACGATTATCAAACGCCCACGGCGTATCCGGCTATGAAGGAAGTGTCAGGCAGATTATTGAGGATGAGATAAGACCTTATGTTGATGAGATTAAAACCGATAAGATGGGGAACCTCATTGCCACCAAAAAAGGCAGCAAGCCGGTGCTTATGCTTGCGGCACACATGGATGAGATAGGGCTTATGGTAAAATACATTGATGAAAACGGGTTTTGCCGGTTTACCAAGACCGGGGGCTGGTTTGACCAGACACTCCTTAACCAGAGGATGATACTGCACACGGAAAACGGTCCGGTTTACGGTGTAATAGGCTCAAAACCTCCGCATGTCATAAAAGAAGAGGATAAGAACAAGGTAGTAAAAGCAGAGGATATGTTCATTGATGTGGGTGCAACGAGTAAAGAGGATGCAGAGAAAATAGGGGTAAAGGTCGGAACCCCGGTGACGTCTGATTGTGAACTCAAGCAGCTTGGCAATGACAGGATTACAGGCAAGGCGTTTGATAACAGGGCAGGGTGCGTCATGCTTATCGAGGCTGTTAAACAGATGAAAAACGTTAAAGCAACAATCCATGCAGTCTTTACAGTCCAGGAAGAAGTCGGGCTTAAGGGTGCAAAAACATCCGCATTCGGGTTAAATCCTGATGTTGCGATTGCAACGGATGTGACCATAACAGGCGACCATCCTGGAATCGAGAAGAAGGATTCTGGAAATGAGATTGGGAAAGGTCCATCAGTTACCGTAAGCGATGCAGACGGCAGGGGAATAATCGTGCCAGAGCCGGTATTGAAATGGCTTAAAGAAGCCGCGGAATCTAATAATATCCAGTACCAGCTTGAGGTTGGTTCAGGCGGGACAACAGATGCTACTGCAATACACCTTGCGCGTGACGGCATCCCATCAGGCGTTGTCAGCATTCCGACACGGTATATCCACACACCTGTTTCTGTGATGAGCATTGCTGACCTTGAAAAGAGTATCCAGCTTATTGCCAGGGCTGCTGAGAGTGTGGATAAATTTTTCTGATATAAAATAGGTATTTGTGGATATATGGAATTAAATAACAAGGAAGGAGAGATAAGAGTATGAAGAACGTTGAAATGTCAATAGAGGGGAACATCCTGACGATTAAGGTGGACTTAACAAAGGATTTCGGACCTTCGTCTTCGGGAAAGACGATAATCATTGCATCGAGTGAGGGCAACCAGTCATTGCCTGAACATGAAGAGATTAAAATCGGATTGAATGTTTATAAGAAGAAATAGACCAGCCCTCATGCACCCACAACCTGAATTATGATTTTTCAAAAACATTGTTGGTGACATATTTTCCTGCATATCCCATTCATTTCCCCGCGAAATTGCGAAATACTATAATACAATAAAGTAAATGAGAAGGCTCACATAGAGGGAAACATGAAACAGGAAAATGCAAACAAACTACTTGCAATATTTATGGCAGCGATAATGTTATTTTCGATAGCGGCTTATTTCTTAAGCGCGCCGCCAGACACATCAAAGCCCAGACAAGAAACGCAATCCGACACCACCACGTACAACCCAGAATTCTGGACAATCAACGAACCGTTCTATTCAATATCAGATGCCCTTAAAATGACACCGGATAATGTCACAACAGCGCACTTCGTTGATATGGAAAGCATGACACCAAGGATGGCACAGTGGGTGAAACAGGAAGGCGGTCTTCCAATCATAAACGAGGTGGACACCATCTACAAATCAACCACAACCAGTATGTTCTACACAACTCTCGGAAGCGGCGAGAACAGGTCGTTTATGGTACTCAGCACAATGTTTCCTGAAAAGAACGACTTTGAATACATGGTTTCCCCCAACCTTTACGGCTACCACTATATACTACTCAGGCAGGAACAGAAGTACAACGGTCTTATAAACGTCATGGGAAACCCGACACTTCTCGCACCACAAGATGCCGCAATAGGAGTACTTGAGATAATAACATCACTAAACAAAAGCGTCACAGCCTATGACAGGTATGATGAGCTGCTCAACATTGTCGAGCCAGCACCATTCCAGATAATCAATTCAACCGTTGATTTCGCGGACACCTTTTATTTCGGAATCCGTGACACAAACGGAAGTTACGAGAGGACGACAGCATACATGAACATAAACCGAACTCTCCTCACCCAGCTCGAACAGCAAAAAACCAACAGCACAGAAAGGGGTTTCCCTGAATATAACATCACAAGTACAGGCAATTATACGGTTGTCAGGATAATGTCCCCGGAGTTACAGGCTGTATTGGACGAGGAAACCTCTTAGGCGCAAGATATATAGTGTTTCACGCTGTAGAGGAACGCCGACCTTTTCATTAAATGAATGATGAAGGATTAACATCCTGAAGGAAATGATTTAAATGGCACAGAAAATTGTTAAATTTGAAGTTCCGGAAGATTTAGCCAACAAGGCTCTTGAAGCATTGGAAATGGCAAGAGATACCGGAAAGATAAGGAAAGGAACAAACGAAACCACAAAAGCAGTCGAACGTGGTATCGTGAAACTCGTTTTAATAGCAGAAGACCTGAAACCTCCTGAGATTATAGCACACCTTCCAGCACTGAGTGAAGAGAAAAATACCCCTTACATTTATGTAAAGAAACAGGTAGAACTCGGTGCAGCCTGCGGATTAAGCGTTGGCAGCGGCTCTGCTGCAATATTGGACGCGGGCAACGGAAAGGAACTTCTCGAAGAAGTCATACAGAAAGTTCAGGCATTAAAGACGTGAGACCATGGCAGACGATACAGGATTTCCTGCCGAAGTGATCGAGGTCGTAGGCAAGACCGGAATGCATGGGGAAGCTATGCAGGTTCAGTGCAGGATACTTGAAGGCAGGGATAAAGGCAGGATTATCACCCGTAATGTAATCGGGCCGATAAAACTTGGCGATATCCTTATGCTTCTTGAAACATCCCGCGAAGCCAAGAAACTGACTGGCAGGTGAAGAACATGGACAAAAGAAAGTGCTCGTTTTGCGGTGTAGCTATGGAGCCAGGCTCCGGCAAGCTGTATGCAAAGAAGGACGGAACAATCTTCTATTTCTGCTCTTCCAAATGCCAGAGTAACCAGAAACTTGGCAGGGTACCCAGAAGGGTCGAATGGACAGAAGCCGGACGGACAGCCAGGGGAAAGACAACCGAATAAGGAGGTGGAACCGTGGAACGTACTTATGTTATGGTGAAACCTGATGGTGTCCAGCGCGGGCTGGTGGGCGAAGTACTGCGCAGGATTGAGAGGCGCGGTCTTAAGATTGCCGCCCTGCGGATGAACACCATAGCCCGCGAGGTTGCAGAGAAACATTACTCTGAGCATACTGAGAAGCCCTTTTTCAAATCATTGATTGATTTTATAACCTCAGGACCTTCTGTGTCCATGGTTATCGAAGGGCAGAATTCAGTATCTGTAATGCGGGAAATAAACGGCGCGACAAACCCTATTAAGGCTGCCACTGGAACCATACGCGGGGATTTTGCACTTGATACCGGGCGCAACATCGTGCATGCAAGCGATTCCCCGGAATCAGCAAAAAGGGAAATTGCCATCCACTTCAAGGAATCTGAAGTGGTCGGATATTCCCGGATTGATGAAACCTGGCTCTACGAAAATTAACTTTAAAGTTGCCGGAATTTTCCGGCATGGATTTTTTTAAC
>PGYG01000005.1 GCA_002839545.1 Candidatus Methanoperedentaceae archaeon HGW-Methanoperedenaceae-1 | reverse complement strand
TCATTCCTGTTGAGGTAAGAACAGATACTGGAACTGAACCGGATGTAGAATCGGCTATAAAACCGAAACAGATTGCTCCTGAAACCCAATTCACCATACAACCTGATATCCGGCATCATGAAAAAATGAATAAACCTGAAGAACATATTTTAAGTGGAAATAGCCTTTTTTCAAAGAGGAAATACAAAGAAGCAATGGATTCTTATCACAAATTTGCATTATCAGGGCTGGATGATTAGGTTTTACAATATCCTGAGATAAAACTAAACATTTTCAGAAATACCGATTTAAAGCGAAATTTATTTATAGCGAAACTTCTAACATAATGGATGGGGTTATTAAATATAATTTAATACCATTTAGAAAAAAAGTTATGGTATATGAAACATAATATACAAACAAAAGAGGTATATAATTATGAGAATAAGAGTCGTAAGTTCTAAAGAAGAGATTAAATCCATTGGTTCGGCAGAAAAAATAATTCATCTTGCTTTCAGACCGTCAAACAAGGACATTTTTACACTGGTTGAAGCCTGCCCGAATGTAAAAGCGATACACATACCTGCGTCATATATCAAGACGGTATCGGGTTCAACAAAGATGTTCCTTGAAATGCAGGGAATTTCTCTTCTGGAAGGGGATGTTTGGGGGCACAGGAAAGACATCAACGAATATTCGGAGATTAAAAAGGAAATATTTGACAGGATAGAGGAGCTCAAGTCGGAAGGTATGTCCGATACAGAAGTCCTTCAAAGGATTGGAAGGGAAACCCGCCTCAGCAAGGATTTAATAAAATTCCTTGTAATGGATAAGGGCAAAAAGAAAAAGTAAATAAGTTTCCTTTTTATTTTTTCATTTTTTCTTTTATTTCATCAAGTAATTCTTCGTCGCTTTTACCTTCAGGTTCAATCCCGAAGTCTTTTGCCATTAGTTTAATCTTATTGGAATCTTCCTGTCGGTTGGCACCTTTTTTGAGTGATTTCTCGACATCTTTTAGTTCCCGCTCTGCTTCCTGCTGTGCTTTCTTGAATTCACCTGTCGCCATGCCGAGGGAGCGTGCAAGTTCTGGAATCTTGCTTGCGCCAAACAGTATGATTACTGCGAGAAATATCAATACGATTTCCTGTGTTCCTAACATATCATGCACCTGCCGCTTTTAAGTTTAATTCTTTACCTGATAATACTTCAGCGCGTATTTCTTCAATGAGCTGCTCAGTGGTTTTATCTTCTACACTGATGCCCATCTGTACCGCTAAATTGTGGATTTTTATATCTTTGTCTGCTGTTTTTTCGAATGTTTTTAACTTGTGTTCTGCTTCTACCTGCGCTTTCTTGAATTCACCCACAGCTTTTCCAAGTGACTGTGCCAGTTCGGGAAGTTTTGACGGCCCGAATAAGAACAGGACTGCAATAAGAATCAATACAAGTTCCTGTGTTCCTATCATGTTTATGTTATTTTACGGTTTTGAATGCTTAAAGGTTTGTGCCAGAATGAAACTACTTTCCAACCCTTCCGCAAAACTCCACAAACGAAGGCGCAAAACCAGTATAAGAAACACCATGCAAATGCGCATACGAAGCCATTGTATTATTCACAAGGATACCGTCAAGCTCGCCCTTAATCCCTGTTCCCCGCTCAAGCCTTATGGCAAAATCCGTATCATCAGGCAGGTCAACAACCTCTGAATGGTGGAACTCATGCCCGATAAACGAAGTTCCTGCTTTCCCGATGACATTATCCATCACAAACCGCCCGACATTGTAACTAACCACGCGCTTATGCCCCATCAGCGTCCGCCCTGGCAGCGCGCCAACCATCCTGAAAGTACCGCCCCCCATCTCTGCCATGTGATAATTGCCGTGTCCTGGAACATCCGTACTGATTTCCTGCGTCAGGTACATCAACCCTCCGCACTCGGCATAAATCGGGACGCCATCAAAAGAGGCTTGTTTAATCGCTTCCCTCATGGAACTGTTATCCTCAAGTTCCTTTCCGAAAAGCTCAGGATATCCCCCGCCGATATACAGACCGTCAACCTGCGGCAGTGTCCTGTCATTAACAGGACTGAAATAAACAAGCTCAGCCCCTGAAAGTTCAAGCAGTTCAAGGTTATCACGGTAATAGAAATTAAACGCTTCATCCATCGCAACCCCTATTTTCGGGCTGTATTCCGGAACACGGGGTTTGAAGATATTTTCCTGCGGACGCGCCAGGGGCGAAGCTGAGCGCGCAATGGAAACCACCCTGTCAATATCAACTCCCTCCTTTATAATATTCTTAATAATCTTAAGGTTTGAATCAAAATCCGCCGACCTGCGCCTCCCTTCAAGCGCGGGAACAAGACCAAGATGCCGCATTGAAATTTTCATGGAATCGTTTCGCGGGATTTCACCGATTACAGGTATGCTGGTATATGTTTCGATTGCAGTCCTTGCCTTTTCACTGTGCCGCCCCCCGCCAATATTATTCAGTATTACACCTGCAATCTTCACATCAGGGTCGAATGAACTGTATCCTGAAACAAGTGCGGCAGCGCTTCGGGTGATACTGCGCGCATTGATAACAAATATTACAGGGCAATCCAGGAGCTTGGCAACCTGGGCTGTGCTTCCTATATCGCTTGTAGCCTCAAGTCCCTCGAAAAGTCCGCGCACACCCTCAATAACAGCAATATCAGCACCTTCTGTTGCATGGGAAAACACTTCCCGCACCGCACTATCCGGCATAAGGTAGCCGTCTAGGTTTCGCGAAAACCTCCCTGTTACTTCTGTATGGTAACCAGGGTCTATGAAATCAAGCCCGACCTTGAAAGGCTGTACTTTGTACCCCATATCTTTCAGCACGGACATAACACCAGTAGATATGGTTGTTTTCCCTGATGATGAGCGGTCTCCTGCAATCAGGATGCGGGGTACGTCCATTAAGAGTTCTGTCATAATCAGTTGTATCCATATAATTGTATTATATCTGCGTCAGTTCCCTCAATCTTGCATCGTCCAACGATTTTGGGATATGTGTTTCCTTATCAGCCATTATTCTCCTGGCAAGCTTCCTGTAAACGTCTGCAATTCCGGAATCAGGCGCTTTTTCAATAACAGAATACCCTTCACGCTCGCAGTTCTGGACTATTACGTCTTTCGGGATAAAAGCAAGAAGCTGGCTTCCGATTTCTTTTGCGAATTCGTTTACGATATTTTCTTCATTGGGCGCACCGCGTGAATTGCAGATAACACCGCTAAACTTAACATCAAGGCGGGAAAGCCCTTTACAGATATTATTTGCCGCATACAAAGGCATGTACTCACCTGATGTAAGGACATAAGTCTCACTAACCAGCCCTTTCTTGACAGGCGCAACAAAGCCGCCGCATACGATATCGCCAGGCACGTCATATATCACAAGGTCTGCTTCCTCAAGGGCTTTTGAGAGTTTGCGAAGAAGGTTAATAGCAACAATAATTCCCCTGCCAGCACATCCTATACCAGGCTCAGGACCACCGATTTCAACGCATTTTACACCCTTGTAGCCGTTGAATACTATGTCATCTTCTTTTATATCAACACCCTGTCGCATCAAGTCCATGATTGTGGGTATGCGCCTGCCGTTTAGCAGGGTAATGGACGAATCACTCTTGGGGTCGCACCCGATTATAGTTACACGATATCCCTCATCAGCACACGCAGCAGCTACATTGGAGGCTGTACTTGATTTTCCGATGCCGCCTTTCCCGTAAATTGCAATCTGCCTAGGCATCTTTTACCATCTCCCTGAGGGTGGCTCCTAATTCGGATTCCACTATATGGTTCACGCCAAGGGTTTTGGGATGCAGGTCTAGCTCGACAACAACATGGTCGTGCCCCATATCCTTTAGCGGTGCAACCTGACGCGGTCCGTTTGTGATAGAGAACAGCTCCATGTCCTTGATGTTATCCATTGGTAGTGCATGCGGAACACCTGTAATTACTGCAAAATCGAAATCTGAGTATTTTTCGGCAATTAGCTCGTTCACATTATTCCCTGCTATCGGGTATTCATCCAGTCCCCCGATTATATGGTGCATTTCAATACCCAACCCTTTCAGGTCTTCATTGATATTCCTTGCATCCCTTCTTGTCTTTGGAAGCCCCAGCTTTTCATCAAGGTTTGCCATGTTTACTATGTTTGAGCCGACCCCGAGTTTTTCAGCCACCTGCACAACAGCTAAATTAATATCTGCAAACATGTAGGCAGTTTCTTTCTTGGCATTCAGGATATTAATTCCCCGCTTTCCTTCTTTCAAAAGCTGGATTATCCGTTCTGCTACTTTATACTTCAAGTCACCGCGGCTTGGTTCAAGATAATCTTTGCTTGCTGCACCGTGGCGTTTTTCGACCATTGTCGCTTCTTTTAGCAGTATTTTTTGCCGTTCAAATTCTGCTTCATCGATAATTCCAGCCGCAAGTGCTGATTCAAGCGCAATAATAACACCCTGCGTGTTGTCCCTGTAACCTGCATGTACTTCCACTTCAATTACCGGCACATCAGGCTGGACGCGGTTGACAGCCTCGTGCAGTTCCTCGCCGATTATCATGCTTGCACATGTTCCGACAATTCCGATACGTTTAGGGTTAAAGCGCTCGATAACTGTTTCAAGGACATTCACAAGGGCGTCCATTCCCCCGAAAACAAACCCGGATTCGTCAAGGGATGTGGTAACAACCCTCATCCCGTCTTCTTCAAGAAGCCTGGCATGCTTGAAACTGCATCCTGGCGGACCGTGCAGGATGACAACATCTGTCTCAAGGTCACGCAGGGTATATAACGCCGCCACGATGGAGCTCGGGCGCGGGTGTAAAATCATCGGTTCTTTTTGTATTACGGGCATATTTAATCACCGGATTATGTTTAATTAAGATTGTGGGGGGTGGTTATAGCCTATATCACTTATTATGATAATACTTTCGTAACATGGTTAATGTTCATGGATTATGTAACCTGAATTACAGGTTACAGGCTTTCTATCTATCACAATCATGGTTTGTTCGGCTAATGCACAGTATAACTACATAACAATATAATACACATTTAGTATTATAAATGTTCAAATTCGTAGCAACTGTTTGAATAATCATTATAGTTTAAGTAGATTGTGGTGATGTCCCAGATACAGTATCAAAAACTTAAATTTATCGAGAAAACGGGCGTACTGGCTACATTAAAAAAGTAAAAATAAAAAACCGGACGATTCTGCAATGAAAATAAAATTAAGGCCAGAGACCGTAATATGCGTTTAAAACCAGTATCGCTATTCCAGCAACCAATGCCGCTGTTACAACTGTTTTCGGGTGTATTAAAACGGCAGTCTCGTCTGCGTCATAGTATCTCATCAAACCTGCTGATGACATAAGACCGCTGCCTTCTTTCTTCTGTGCCATGGTGCTTCATTACGTGTTTATAACATTTGAATGTATCGTATATGGACAACGGACACCCGCATATATTGATTATTTCACCAGCAGAAATTGAAACTATATCTGCAAAATTGGTAAACAATTTAACCAAAGCCCTCATGATAAAGACTGTGCGAAAAGAATTCAGGAATCTTGTTTCAACCGGGGAGGCAAAAAAAATAATTGAGAATCTCGGTGTCGTGCCTAAAATTGTGGAAACAGATATTGAACACGCATCAGGTCGTTTTCTGGCTGAAGATGTGTTTTCACAGGTGGACGTACCGCCATTTACACGAGCCTCGATGGACGGTTACGCAGTCCGTGCATCAGACACTTACACCGCACGCGAGGATATGCCAGTTTCCCTGAAATACAAAGGCTCAATCCATCCAGGTGTGAATCCTGAAATTCATGTAAACACGGGCGAAGCTGTTGAAATTGCAACAGGCGCTGTCATGCCGTCAGGCGCGGATGCTGTTGTAATGGTGGAATACACGCACAAAAAAGGCAGCGCTATAAACGTAATCAGACCCGTATCCATCAACGAGAACGTAATGCAGGCAGGCTCTGACATAATGGCAGGTGAGCGGGTGCTAAAAAAGGGAACCGTTCTCATGGCGCGGGAACTCGGTGTCATAGCAGCAACAGGGCGTAGAAACGTCAGGGTTTACGGTATGGATGTCGGGATTATCTCGACAGGGGATGAACTTGAAGAACCCGGAAATATTCTAAAAGCAGGGCAGATATACGATATTAACTCATACTCCATATCCGCCGCGGTAAGTGAATGCGGGGGAACGCCTATTCGTTATCCTGCTGCCAGGGATGATGAAATAGCAATGAGGGATGCGCTTCTAAAAGCAGCCGGTGAATGCGGCATAATTCTCACATCAGGAAGCACGTCCGCAGGTTCAGGCGACATAATGTACCGGATTATTGAGGAAAACGGCACGGTTTTTGCACACGGCATCAATATAAAACCCGGAAAACCTGCCATTATAGGAAAAGTGTTCGGAAAACCTGTTTTCGGACTGCCCGGATACCCGGCATCTTCACTCACCATTTTCAACGAATTCGTTGCGCCTCTTATCAGGAAGATTACCGGACAGAAGGAAGAGCGCCTCAATATGAAGGCAAAACTTGTAAAACGCGTGCGCTCAGAAGGACGCAGCCAGCTTCTTCCCGTTGGTGTGGTAAGGGGAAGAGCCTATCCTGTCGAGAAAGGCTCAGGTGCAATAACAACGCTATCCGAAGCTGACGGTTTTATCGAAATTCCAGATGATGTGGAGATGCTTGAAGCTGGTGAGACTGTCGATGTAACATTGTTCGGCAAGCCTGAACAACCTGACCTTCTCTTTATAGGCAGCCACTGCCTCGGGCTTGACGCACTTTTTGACCTTGCAGGTTTAAACGTGCGTGTAATAAATACAGGTTCATCAGGCGGGCTGAGTGCTATACGAAACGGCACGGCAGATATTGCAGGCGTACATTTGCTCGATGAAAACGGTGAGTATAATGTTTCTTTCCTTGAACGCTTCGGCATACATGATGCCGTAATTGTCAAGGGTTACCTCAGGGAACAGGGGCTTGTTGTAAGAAAAGACAGCAATATCAGGGGACTTGATGATGTTATCAGTTCAAGGCTTATTAACCGAAACACTGGTTCTGGAACAAGGGTTTTAACTGACATGAAACTCAAGGAAATTGCAGATAAAAAAGGCATTTCATTTGAAGACCTGACAGCCAGCATAAACGGATACCAAACAGAAGCAAAAACCCACAGCGCCGTGGCTTCTGCTGTCAGGCTTGGGAAAGCTGATACAGGAGTTGCCATCCGTACAGCAGCCGAACTAAACGGTCTTGCCTTTATAAAAATAGCAGACGAGGAATATGATTTTATCATCCCGTCAAAACTCCTTGAGACCAGCGAGGTTAAACTTTTCCAGAAGGCGCTAAGGTCAAAGGAGTTCACAGGAAAACTCCCATCAGGTCTTCGGACTTATGAAAGGACAGGTGAGATTATACACAATATACACAGTAACCGGAAAATATCCTAAGCATACCGTCCGCGTGACTCAATCTGTTTTTCCCTTTCGATTACCTCATCCGCATGCCTGAAAGTCCTGGCATATCCTTTCTTGAAAGCGCTTATTAACTCTTCATGGTCAGTATGAGTACTCTCAAACGTCTGGAAAAGCACATGGATGTCCACCCCTCTTGCTTCCACTGTTTTCTCAAGGTATGCAAGCCCGAAATCTATTAAAAAAAGTTTTCCGTCCTTTAAGAGCATATTTGAAGTGGTAAGGTCGCCGTGAACAATTCCGCAGTTATGCAGACATCCTATAAGTTCTCCTGTCTGCCCACTGAGTGCGGTATTGATTATTTCCTTAAGCGGGATACCGTCAATATACTCCATTTTAATCTCAAAATCTGTCACGTCCCTGATTACAGGAGTCGGGACACCGCACCGCCGTGCTTCTGAAATCAGCCTGGCTTCGGTTCGTGTCCTGTCCCGGCGTATACTTTCATCAATCTCCTTTAGCCGGTAATGTTTCTGTATCCTTGTTTTTATTACCGTATTTCCAACAAGTGCTATCACTGCTTCAGCGCCGTTTCCGATTATCGTCATTCAATTCACTATCAACAATCTTATTTCAGTTAAATTATACCGTTTCTGTATATCCGGTATCCTGTTTTACCTTATTGACCATTTCACTACACGGTCCTGTCATTCATTGCCAGATACTTATTTATGTATGTCATAATTAACATATGATTGGGTAAAGGGAGTGAAAAAATCCTATCCTATCCTATCCACAAAAATCTTTTTTTAACCTTTACCCTATTTTTTAGTTCCAAGCTGGTTTATTTAACGCCATGTTACTATTGCTTCGTCAGGTCTGTAATTCGGGTTTACCTTTGACTCCGAAACTCTTGTACTGTACCCGCTTTTATACATCAAAAGCCCGAGATGCGCTATCATGGCACCGTTATCTCCCATAAACCGTTTTTCAGGGACATAAAACTCAACGCCCCTTTCCTCACACATTATTTCAAGCATTTCCCGGAGGCGTGAATTTGCACCGACTCCGCCGCCAAGAAGGACCTCTTTTTTCCCTGTATGCGCAACAGCACGCTCAGTTACCTCAACAAGCATGGCAAAAGCCGTTTCCTGGAACGAACTGCATACATCAGGCAAGGGGTATTTCCTTGAAGCTTCCTGTGCGGCAGTTGCAAGTCCTGAAAAAGAAAAATCCATGCCTTTCACTGTGTAAGGCAGTTTGATATACTGCGTTGACTGCTTCGCCAGTTCCTCTACCTTCGGACCGCCGGGATGCGATAACCCCGCAGACCTTGCGAACTTGTCAAGGGCATTCCCTATCCCTATATCAAGCGTTTCCCCAAAAACCCTGTAATGTCCTGCCCTGTATGCAAGAACCTGCGAATTTGCACCGCTTACATATAACGTCACAGGGTCGCGTGCCCTGGTTTTCCAGATTCCAACTTCAATATGCGCGATGCAATGGTTTACGCCAATCAGGGGAACATCAAGGGATAACGAAAGTGCCCGTGCCGCAGTCGCGACAGTACGCAGGCATGGTCCAAGCCCCGGACCCTGGGAAAAGGCAACTGCATCTATTTTATTCCCGTTTTCCATTGTTTTCCTGATAACATCTGCAATATGGGCTGCGTGGTGCTGGGCAGCTTCGCGGGGATGAATGCCTCCGGTTGGCGGTTTATACGTGGCAGTATTCTCTACAATAACATCGTCTTCATCAACAATTGCAGCGCTCAGGTTCCATGCAGTTCCTTCAAGACCGAGGATTGAGATTCCTGACATATTGCTATTCACAGTTGTCAAACATTACGATAATAGTTTCTGGTATTGACTACGTTTATTTTTATAGACTTGATATATATTAAATTATCAGTTACCTTTACATAGAGCGGTGACAATATAAAGGATAAATATAGAGGTGTTAATACTGAATAATCGTGGAAATAATCCAGCCCAATCAGACGAAGAAGTTACAAGGGTCCGTCTTCCCAGAAAACATGAAGGTGAGGTTCTGGCAACAGTCGAAAGCCTTCTGGGTGCAAATAAGTTAAGAGTCAGGTGTATGGATGGTGTGGTGCGGCTTGCCCGTATTCCGGGGAAAATTAAAAAACGCGTGTGGATTCGTGAGGGGGATGTTATTATTGTTGTTCCGTGGTCATTTCAGGATGAGAAAGCTGATGTTGTCTGGAAATACAGACCGCCGCAGGTTAACTGGCTTGAACGCAAGGGATATTTAAAAACTTAAATTAATTACATGGACAGCGAAAAGAAAGTTCGCCGGATGGATCAGAAAATCGACGAATTCCGTATGCGGATTAAGAATTCCGATGACAGGGATGTTCTTGATAATGTTTTTGATTCACAGACGTTGATGGCACTTTACGGTCTTTCCAAGAAAGGATATATTGACGCACTGGGGGGTACGGTAAGTACCGGAAAAGAAGCGAATGTTTTCCATGCCATCTCAAATACAGAAGAGATTGGGGAAATTGCTGTTAAGATATATATGGTCAGCACTGCGAATTTTAATGCGATGAAGGATTATATCCTCGGAGACCCGCGGTTTTTGGGGATTAAACAAAGTAAAAGAGATATTATTTTTGCATGGGCTAAAAAGGAATTCAAAAACCTGAAACGGGCAGAAGATGCCGGGGTGAAAGTGCCGAAGCCGCATATTGTTGTAAGGAATATACTGTTGATGGAATTTATGGGGAAAGACGGAATCCCGATGCCAAGGTTAAAGGATGTGAAACTGTCTGCTAAGGATACACAGCATATTTATGACAGGGTCATGGAAAATGTTGCTATTCTTTATTCAGGTGCGAAACTTATTCATGCTGACCTGAGTGAATATAATATACTGGTTGATGTTGATAATATGGAACCTGTTATTATCGATATGGGACAATCTGTAACAATAGACCATTTTAACGCTGAAACATACCTTAAACGCGATATAACAAACATTGCCCGTTATTTCAGGAAACTGGGCGTACCTGTAACCGAGGAAGAGATGATGACCATTATCAAGGAGGAAGCAAAATGAGTGAGCATATTAAAATCCCGCATGAACGAATTGCAGTACTTGTTGGACCAAAAGGAAGTACAAAGCAGCTTATTGAGGAAAAGTCAACTGTTACATTAAATATTGATAGCGAAACCGGTTCTGTTGAAATAATCGACCCGAAAGACCCGATTAAGGGTTTCAGGGCAAGAGAGGTTGTACAGGCTATTGCAAGGGGTTTCAGTCCTGAAAAAGCAATACGTCTTATTGATGATGATTTCCTGATTTTTGATATGATAGACCTGTCGAATATCGCAAGAACCGATAAGGATTTGTTGCGCCTTAAAGGCAGGATTATCGGCAAGGACGGCAGGACGCGTAATCTTTTTGAGACTCTTGCTAACGTGCATATCTCGGTTTACGGGAAAACCGTGGCGTTAATCGGGTACTCAGACCAGATTACAGTTGCACGGTCTGGAATCGATATGCTTCTTAAAGGTTCTACTCATGGTCCTGTTTATAAGTTCCTTGAGAAGAAACGGCATGAGTTGAAACGGGCTGAGATGGGATTTTAGGGAGTTTTAGAGTCTTTACGGACTCCTTGTCCCTTCCTTTAACTCCCTTGCCAGCGCCTCAAGTTTCCCTGCCACATCCCCGCCTTTTGCAATAATATCCACAAAAGCCGAGCCCACAATAACTCCATCCGCACCGGCAGCGATAATCTCAGAAGCCTGCCTGCCGTTTGATATGCCAAACCCAACAGCTTTTGGCGTTTTTGTCTTTACCCTTTCAATTAACTCTTTTGTTGACAGGGCAACATCCGCGCGCGCGCCTGTCACGCCAAGCCGAGCCACAAGATAAATAAAACCCGTTCCCTTGGCGAGTATGTTTTTCATCCGTCCCTCATTTGTCGTGGGAGCCACAAGGAATATCAGGTCAATTCCATTATCCCTGCATACTTCATCAAGCTCGCCTGATTCCTCAGGCGGAAGGTCAGGGACTATGATGCCTGATATTCCTGAGGAAACACAGTCTTTTGCGAATTTCTCAATACCTCTTTTGAAAATGAGGTTGTAATAAGTCATTACAACAAGAGGGATATGAAGGTGCAGGGAAGCCACAGTCTTAAAATAAACATCAGGCGTCATCCCGCCAGCAAGCGCCCTCTCGATGCCTGCCTGTATCGTGGGTCCGTCTGCAACAGGGTCGGAAAACGGAAGTCCAAGCTCGATAATATCAGCACCGCCTCTTACAAGTGCGGTAACGTATTCTTTAGTAGCTTCAGGCGTTGGGTCGCCTGCACAAATATACGCTATCAAAGCCCCTTCTTTCCTGGCTTTCAACTGCCTGAATTTTTCATATATCCTCATTTCATCATCCCCCTGACAGTCTCAAGGTCTTTATCGCCGCGCCCTGAAACGTTAACCACAACAATGTCACCAAGTTCACCTGATGCTGCTGCCTGCTTGACATAAGCAAGAGCATGCGATGACTCAAGCGCAGGAATTATTCCCTCAAGCCTGCTTAAGTCATGGAAAGCCTCAAGCGCCTCTGCATCGCCTGAATGACGGGGCTTGAGCCTGCCCGTTTCAGCAAGGTAGGCAAGTTCTGGTCCCACGCCCGAATAATCAAGACCAGCAGCAATTGAACTTGATTCAAGAATCTGTCCGTACTTATTCTGTAAAATCATCGTGCGCGCGCCGTGCAGTACACCGTCTTCCCCTGTACAAAGGGATGCTGAATGGAATGCCTCTTTTTCCGTGACCTTCATATCAGTTCCGCCTGCTTCAACTGCAAATAAATCAACATCTTCTTCGACAAATGGATGGAATATTCCCATGGCATTACTTCCGCCGCCTGTACACGCAACAATTGAATCAGGGAACCTTCCTTCCTTTTCCATAATCTGCCCGCGCACTTCCTTACCTATAACACTCTGGAAATCCCGCACCATTGTCGGGAACGGATGCGGTCCGACAACTGAGCCAATCAGGTAATGTGTATCTTCAACGTTTGCAACCCAGTCGCGCATGGCTTCGTTTATGGCATCTTTCAACGTCTGTGAGCCGCTTTTGACAGGATTGACTTTTGTACCCATAAGTTCCATCCTGTAAACGTTCATGCGCTGGCGCTGGGTATCCTTGTAGCCCATGTAAACCTCAGTGGGTATGCCAAAGGCTGCACCTGCCATCGCACAGGCTGTACCGTGCTGTCCTGCCCCTGTTTCCGCAACAATCCTTTTCTTACCCATGTATTTTGTAAGAAGGGCTTGTCCAAGTGTATTATTCAGCTTGTGTGCTCCGCCGTGTACAAGGTCTTCACGTTTTAAGTAAATCTTTATTCCGTATTCCCTGCTCAGCCTTTTCGCATGGTATAACGGTGACGGGCGACCTGCAAAATCCCGCAGGTAATAATCCAGTTCCTTATTAAATCCGGGTTCGTCCTTATATTTCTCGTACTGTTCAGTGAGTTCTGAAAGTGCAGGCATCAGTACTTCAGGTACAAACTGCCCGCCGTATTTGCCGAATTTTGTTGAGTCAAGTCCTGTCATCGTATCCTTACCTGTTAAGTGCGTTTACCAGCTCGCTTGTTTTATTGTAAACGTTTCCCTGCATAATAGAGCTTCCCACAAGGATGGCATCCGCGCCTGCCTCTATCATGCGAACTGCGTCATCAGGGGATGAAATGCCGCTTTCACTGACAATTATCCTGCCGCTGATTAATGGCGCAAGTTTTTCTGTTGTTGATATGTCCACTTTCATTGTTGTCAGGTCACGGTTGTTAATGCCGATTATGTTTGCTTTTGTTGCAAGTGCATTTTCCAGTTCATTACTGTTATGGACTTCCACCAGCGCCTGCCTGCCGGTTTTAATAACAGTGTCCACAAAATATCCGAGTTCATCGCCAAGGAATCCTGCTATCAGGAGAATAAGGTCACTTTCAGCTTCATAAATCTGGGCTTTGTCAATTATGAAATCCTTGCGCAAAACTGGAATACTTACAGCATGCCTTACCGAATCCAGGTTCTCGATACTTCCCTTGAAAAATTCCGGTTCTGTCAGGACTGATATTGCACACGCGCCTGCTTTTTCCATTGTTCCTGCGATAATGGCTGCATCTTGCGGTGTTACATCCCGTATGAATTTTGTGGGAGATGATGGTTTAACCTCTGAAATTACAGGAACTAGATTGCGTTTCTTTCGCTCATTTACGCTGTCCCTGAAACTTCTGGCTTTAACACTGATTATGCCTTTACTGCCTGATGGTGGGATTCTCTTCCGTGTTGATTCAAGAATGTCATTGATTATCTGGTGCATATAAATCATTAAATTGTATTGTATATATTAGTACATTGATGTATAATTATGTTCATTTAATATAAGGGTTGTGGACTTTTTACGTAAATACTCTTACCGCTATATATCTGGTGTACATCTATGATTGGGAGCCCTTAATTGTAACCGCCATGTTACCTGCATTGAAAACAAACATTTTTAAAGAATAACGGTAATACAATTATTGCTGGAGGCGATATTAGCCTGACCTTGGATAGAATTTAAAAACTGAAACTTACTGGAGAGATTGTAGACAATTCACAGGTTACTGTGATAGGCTGGGGCCATATACAATGATACGGGAGACGTTACAAGACTATAAGAAAATAATAGAATATGGTATTTATTTACTAATTCTGTTGAATATACTGGATTCACTGAGTACGTATGTAGGTATAAAATATTTTGATGCTTCTGAAGCAAACCAAAACATAGTATATCTATTTGACGCATTCGGGATGATAATATCCCTGGGCATGAAAGTATTATTGGCAATTCTATTTAGTTATATTATTAAAAGCATATGGAAGAAATCCGAGGTACTAAAATCAAATAAAAGCATCTGGCTAAATTCCATAGCAACGATTTCAACTTTAAACCTATTGCTCATAGTATTTTTCTTAAACGTATTTTACATCGCAGTTGTATTGAATAATATCAACGTTATCTGGCGATGAACGGTTATTAAAACGGGATATGTTTAATCCAGGTGCCATACGTAGTTCAACGACCGGATTGAATGAATCATTTCCCTGAACTTTTTCGAAGAAACTATAAAGCCGTGTCACACCATCAAAGAACCCGGATATTGATGGATGACAGAACTGATAATGTTTACAAATGGCGCGCCATGTTCGTGGTTTCAATCGGCGTATTCATGGCAACCCTTGACGGAAGTATCGTAAACGTCGCGCTTCCAACGCTGACGAGGCATTTTGATACCGGCTTAAGCACAATCCAGTGGGTGCTGCTATCATACCTTCTGACCATCACAACCCTGCTCCTGACACTTGGTCGCCTTTCTGATATGTACGGCAAGAAACCAATTTTTTCAGCCGGTCTTTTGATATTCACCATTGGTTCTGGGTTATGCAGCCTGTCGGTGTCTTCAGGACAGCTGATAGCATTCCGCGTGGTACAGGGAATAGGGGCTGCCATGTTAATGGCAAATGGTCCTGCCATCGTAACACAGGTATTCCCACCAACTGAGCGGGGAAAAGCACTAGGGCTTATTGGTACGGTTGTAAGTATCGGGTCTATGACAGGACCTGCTCTTGGCGGTTTTTTGATAGACTGGCTGGGATGGCAGAGTATTTTCTATATTAACATTCCAGTAGGGGTTTTCGGGACAGTATATGCCATGAAAATCCTCAGACCAGATGAACTGCACCGCAACCAGACATTTGATATTACGGGAGCTGTTCTTATGTTTATAAGTGTGATGGCGTTAATGCTCGGTATTACACAGGGTCAGGAGATAGGATGGGATTCCCCGATAATCCTTGGTCTTTTGACCCTGTTTATTTTCTTCTTAGGTTTATTCCTCATAAACGAAAAAAGAGTTAAAATGCCCATGATAGAGCTGTCACTTTTCAGGAATAAACCGTTTTTGGCATCTAATATTAGCGGTTTTCTTAGTTTCGTTGCGATGTTTGCAGTGATACTCCTCATGCCGTACTACATGGAAGACATACTTGGTTACAGTACGAAACACGTGGGGTTGGCACTGATGGCAGTTCCGCTTATCATGGCACTGGTCGCGCCGCTTTCGGGATGGTTGTATGATAAAACCAATTCCCCCCTGCTGAGTAGTTTTGGCATGGCTATTACAGCCCTTTCCCTCTTCCTGATATCCGGGCTGGACAGTGATTCTGGTTTCACGGATATTATCTTAAGACTCGGGCTGGTAGGGCTGGGTATGGGCTTGTTCCAGTCACCCAATAACAGTATTATCATGGGCTCAGTTCCACCTAACAGGCTCGGGATAGCTTCGGGTATGCTTTCAACCGTGCGAAACCTTGGAATGGTTACAGGTATTGCCGTATCAGGTGCCGTATTCACACGAAGTTTGCATTTACTGGAAGGTGCGGGTATTGCATACGAAACAGCATTTATCGGGGGCTTCCACGATGTTTTCCTTGTATCAGCGGTTATATGCACTGCTGGTATTTTCACCTCACTTGTCAGGGGCGGGGAAAAGCCAGACAGGAAACTTAAATAACATTTGCATCTTATTAAGACGCTGATGCTAAAAGAAGAGATATGGATAGAGAAATACCGCCCGAAAAAACTTGATGATATAGTGGGGCAGGATGAAGTTATAAAACGTCTTAAATCCTATGTCAGGACAAGGAACCTGCCGCATCTTCTTTTCTCAGGTCCTCCCGGTGTCGGGAAAACAGCCTCTGCAATCTCTGTTGTCCGCGAGCTTTTCGGCGAGAACTGGGCAAATAATTTCACAGAACTGAATGCAAGTGATGAGCGCGGGATTGATGTTGTCAGGAACAAAATCAAGAATTTTGCGCGGATTTCCCCGCTTGGCGATGCAGAGTTTAAGATAATTTTCCTTGATGAAGCCGATGCACTTACTTCGGATGCACAATCAGCACTCAGGCGCACAATGGAAAAATACACAAGCACATGCCGTTTCATCCTTTCATGCAATTATTCTTCAAAAATCATCGAACCCATCCAGTCAAGATGTGCTGTGTACAGGTTCAGACCCATTTCCACGGAAGCAGTCGAGGAAAGGCTGAAACGCATCGCAAAAGAGGAAGGGGTTAACCTCACAGACGACGGGATGGAAGCTATCAAATACGTTGCGGCAGGTGATATGAGGCGTGCCATCAATGCACTCCAGGCTGCGGCAATGCTTGATAAGACTGTCAATATGGATGCAATTTATAAGTCAACAGCAACAGCAAGACCAGAAGAAGTTAAGGAACTCGTGAAAATCAGCATAGGCGGTGATTTCATGAAAGCCCGCGCAATACTGGATAAACTGTTAATCGAACAGGGTTTATCTGGTGAGGATATTATCGGGCAGATATTCAGGGGGATGATGGATATGACGCTTCCTGACAGGCTGTTGGTTGACCTGATAGACAGGATTGGCGAGATTGATTTCAGGATAGCTGAAGGCGCAAACGAAAGAATCCAGCTTGAAGCCCTTATTGCGCATTTTGTATTATGCGGCTCGAACAAAAATGAATCCTGATACACTTATTAATTTATTCAGCACTTTCCCGCAGTGGCTTGCAGTAATCCTGATTGCCATGCTGCCGATTGCAGAACTAAGGCTTTCCATACCGATAGCGATACTTGTTTTCGGGTTTGACCCGGTTACTGCATACTTCCTTTCTGTTATCGGGAACATGATTCCTGTTATTCCTTTGCTTTTGTTTCTTGAACCTGTTTCGAATTTCCTCAGGCGCTGGCATCTGTTTGATATTTTTTTCACGCGGCTGTTTGAAAGAACGCACCATAACCACAATGCACAGTTTGAAAAATACGGGACATTCGCACTTGCGATGTTTGTGGGTGTGCCCCTTCCTGTGACTGGCGCGTGGACAGGATGCGCGGCTGCTTTTGTTTTCGGTATAAAATTTAAACATTCACTGGCAGCAATTCTTGCCGGGGTTTTGCTTGCCGGTTTGATTGTGACAGTATTGACCGTTACCGGAAAAGCACTCATTTAAATGCGCGTTCCTGGAATTATATCGCTACCTTTTTTATGATATAACATGTTCAAGGAGTGGATGATTAAGTTCCTTGAAGGTTCCGTAACTGTGGACGATGTGGATGAATTCCTGCACAGGCTTAAGGAAAAAAGCAGTAAAAATAACCAGGTTATCCAGGTTCTTAACGCAGATAAGCTGGCAGGCGAAGAACATATCAGGTTTGCTGTTGAAAAAGCCGTTACATCCTTTGAAAAAGGAACAAATATCGCAAACGACCTTGTCAAGGAAATAATGCTTTATGCCGCAGGGACGCGGCAGATTAACAGGGCGGTTAAACTGGGGATACATAAAGGAAAAAACAACATTGTGCTTGTGGCAGTCGGGGAGAAACCTGATTTGTCGGGTTTTGATGATATTACACCCGCGCCAGTCCTCGGATATACTGAATCCAAGAAAAAGGAATTGATGGATATTTTCAATATCACGGATGAGGAGATTAAGGTTGTTGGGGCTGACAGGATTCCAGAGCTTGTGCTTGAGAGGGTTGCGCTTGTGGATGTAATGAAGTGAGTGGTTTTGTCAGGGAAATGGAAGGGCTGGATTTTCCGGGGGCGGTTAAGAGGTTGAGTGGGCGAGTGTATATTAGAGGGGCGGGGAGAGCGGGGGAAGGGTGTTCGCTTCTTTTTGTGGCGAAGGGAGGCTGTCCGTACTTTTATTGCTCACATGAGGATAAAATTCTTTTCTCCCTTTAGCACCAATCGTAACTTTGCGCTCAATCGCTCGCGCGCAGGTAATCATAGTATACCGTCCCGGTTTTGTTAACTGACATATTCCCCACCATTTCAGGTTCCTGGATCTTAACCTGCACGGCATCCACTGCGCCCAAATCCACCCCAGACGCAGAGGCTTCAGATAATGCAAAGTTCAGCGTTCTCCAGCCCGACCAGTCAATCCCCACAGGCGCCCACTCGTATTTCGCGGCGCCGCTGCTTATTGAAAGGGACGTGTCATAGCCTGACGAGTCGCCGAACACGTCTATTCTAAGGAGCGAGTATCCCGTTATGTCGAAGCTCTGTGCAGGAGTATATCTCTGATAATCGATGTCCACGGTCAGGTTCTTATCTGCGAGCATGAGTGAGAAATCGTAGTTCATCTGCAGCGAGCCGTTCAAATGAGACACGTAAGAAGGGTCGGTGTTCTGGTTATAAGAACCAGCTCCCGAACCAGAGTATGCCCCATCACCCACCGTTTCAAACGATTCAAGGACAAGAGAAGAAGGCACAGGCGCCGGAGTTATGCTCGCAGGCAGCAGCGAGAGGTTTGAAGGCGCTCCCAGGCTTATGTGCATCACCTTTATTTTTGTGGGATATTTATAGTTCACCGTGATAATATCGCCTGCTACGGAGTAGTCTGCCCCCATGGATGATAGATAGCTGCCCCACAGCAAGGGATAATCCGTGTTAAACGAGAGGGTTGCGTTGGATACAGAGAGGGTGTTCAATAAAACCGGATACACATGAAGGTTAAGCGATCCAGTGGTGCCGGAAGATGAATTATCACATCCCATTATCAGCAAATCCATATTGTTTTTTGTTATCGGGGGGTCGTCAATTTTGTAGCTCCCCGTGTTGGCGTCACCGATAATCATCCCGTGCTCGAGCACAAACGCAGGCGCAGTGAAATAATTGTACTTCTCCTCTACCCTCAGCGTGCATGAGTTCACCCGCTCGGTAATGTTCCCGTTGTAGGTTATTGCGATGTATTTATCATAACTCGTCGTTAGCACGGCTGAAGGCTTCGGAGGATTGACCAGGAACATCCTCACCTGGTAGTCAAGCGAGGTATGCAGCACTGCGGTTCTGGGCAAATCATACACCGCAGTGTCCTGTATTATGCGCTTCATATCGAGAAAATCATCGTAGAGACGGTTGAAATGGCCAAACTCGGTCTCCTTGTTCCACGCCGGCACACCATAGACCTGAAGCATGCCCAGGAATGCAACAAGGATGGTAAAGATCAGAATGGCTCCTATTACCTCAGAAACCCCTTTTTCATCGCTGCACAATGTTTTCATACTTCTCATACCAACCCCACGGCGAAAATGAACGTTATGTAAGCTGCGAGCAGCATTATTATGCTGTGCTTCACTCCGGAAGCTATGCTTCCTTCTGTAATCTCTCCGGCTACCAGACCGGAGAAGAAGCCGTTCAATAATGCTGCATGGAACATCAGTTGCTTTATCTCGCCTGCACCCATGCCGCTTCCCATACCACTTCCCATGCCGGGAATACTTCCCTGAGAAAGCGCTGGAAGGAACGACCTTGAGAGGATAACCGCAATGAAAAGAAAACAGAAAAACGCCATGTAGATTATAATGAGATAGACCGACGTTACCGCCAACCTCGCCTGTTTGAGTTTTTTCTCGCTTTCGGCTTCATCTGCGGCGATGTTCATGACCTCTGCTATGTTCCCGGAGGCTTCGCTGGCTTTCACTATGAGCGACACTATTCTTGTCATCGCGATCGTGCGAACCCTGCGGCTCATCCGTATGAGTGACGCACTTATTGGGCTGCCCCATTTCGCCTCCCGCAAAACTTTTTTAACCTCGGCTGCAAGGGCACCCGATTCCGAGAAAAGGGTCATCTCGATAGCTTTAACGAGCGTAAGACCTGCATCGCTTGCATTTGCAAGCTTCCTGAGAAACCCAGGCATCTGGTTCTCGATATGATTTATCCTGTAGCTCCCTGCCTCATAAAAAACTGCAAATGGAAGCATGGCTATGAGTGTTGCGAACAGCAGGTCGCGGTCAACTTCCAGGAGTTCAAATCCTGCCTGCCAGAGGTGATATATGAAATAAAGCGCACCGATAAATAGTCCCATGTAAAGCGCTTTTTCAGGATGCAGATAAAAAAGTTTAACAGGATCTTTTAGCCAGATGAGACTTCTCTTTTTCTGTATCTCCTGCCTGAGCGTGTCTGCCTTTTTGGCGTCTCCTGCGATGACAGGAATGTCTTTGAACGGGCTGGGTTCCTTTTTATGAATAAAAAGGTCAGCTTTACCAGAGGCTGTTTTTGAGAGCGTGCTTATGAATACGAGAAACGCGACAGAAGCAACTGGAATAAAGCCGTAAACCACTGCATAAAGCATACTGGTGAATCCGCTGCCTATCATTCCCATCACAATCCCCACCACTATCAAAAACATAGGACCGGCTACAAGCGCAACCACGTATCCCTCAGATATCACGCCGAGTGTCTCAAGGAACAGCTTCTGTTCGTTTTGCGCCTCTGCATGGTACTGCTGTGATTTTCGCCTGAAGTATTCTGCGATGTCGCCTTTGCTGTTGGTAACAGAAACAAGTCCTCTCAGGAACTCCTGCATCTTGCTTGACGGCGTTGTCTCGATGAGGCTCTGCATCGCCTCAAGGCTGCTTTTCCCGAACAGTTTCATGTCTCTTTCTATGCGTCCAAGCTCCACAGCAGCTTCACCGTAGATACTTGCATTCTTCCCGAGCGATGTGAGCGATTCGTAAAGATTAAGTCCGCCCTTGCTCATGGCATAAAGATACGTGGCTGAGTGCTGGATGGTGAGGTCGATGTGTTTTTTCCTGGTCGATGCGATGAGTTGGGGGTAGTACAAAAGCGCCTGTCCTGCAAGAACATAAGCAAAAGCTGCAAACAGGAGGGGGATAAAAACGTAAGCGAGAATTTCTTTTTCTCCTGGAATTCCGGGCTTGATTTCCATAAAATCCCCTATGAACAGGTAAATCAGCGAATATCCAAGCAGCAGCCCCGCAAAAGCAGAGACAAGCGGGAGCGTTTTCGCTCTTGCATAGTACCTTCGTGCAGTTATGGGCATACCGGCTTTTTGCAGCACTATATTAAAATCCTTTACACTCTTTTCCGCTCTGATTGTCCTTCCCCCGTAATCTTCCCGAGCACAGCCTCAGGATTTGTAGAATACCCCTGGATAAGCGAGAACACGTCGCTATATTTCTTTATATTGTGCTTCGCCATGTATTCGAGGATCATGCTTCTCCTGTCAAGCTCCTCGCGCAGCTTCTCCTCGCTCCAGCCCCTTTGCTCCATAATCCTTTTCAGGATTACTGACTCACTCGTTGCATCGAACTTATCCTTAACAGGGTCCCATCTGAAAACGTCTATCACCTTCAATGTTTTTGTTTTCGGGTCGATTTCCTGCACCTCTGATATTACCTTGCTGCGGCGCACGCGTTTGCCTTCGCCTGTGTATGTGAGCGCCATGATGCACACGATGTCAAGAGCCTGGAACATCATCAGGGGTATGTTCATGGGCTCGTTCTGCAGCCTGCTCACTAATTCCTCAACATCCGTGGCGTGCATTGTTGAATAGGTGGTATGACCTGTGGACATCGCCTGGAAAAGCGTCTGCGCCTCCTTGCCGCGAATCTCTCCGACAAGTATGTATTCGGGTCTCTGGCGCATCGCCTGCCTGAGGAGTTTGTACATGTCGATCTCACCTTCCCTGCTTAGATCGGCTATCCTTGTGAGATTGGGGAGCCAGTTCTCGTGCGGAAGTCGAAGTTCGCGGGTATCTTCTATGCTCACTATCTTTGCAAAAGGCGGGATGAACAGTGAGACCGCGTTGAGAGCCGCGGTTTTTCCCGATGCTGTGCCGCCTGCGAATATCAGGTTCTTGCGGTTCTCCATGCACAGCCATAGATATGAGAGCATTTCTCTGGAGAAGGTATTTGTCTCGATTAAATCAACAGGCGTGAACGGGTCTTCCCTGAATTTCCTGATGGTGAATGAACTGCCCTTCGTTGAGATATCGCTCATGTATGAAGCCTGGAGTCTTGAGCCGTCGGGGAGCCTTGAGTTGATGAGGGGAAATGCTCTTGATAATGTCTTCCCGCTCCTCTCGGCGAGAACAAGAACAAGGGTGTCAAGCTCCTCTTCTTCCATGGATACATTGCTCTTTATGTTCTGCTGGTACTTCCTGTGATACACGTATATGGGTATGCCGTAGCCGTTGCATGAAATGTCCTCAACGTTCGGGTCTCTCATGATGGGGTTTACTTTCCCGTATCCTACTATGTTTCTCTGTATGTAGTAAGTGACTTTTGAAAGTGAGGTATCTTCAACAGGAACTTTGTAGTTTTTGATGATGCTGGCAATTTTCCTGCCCAGGAACTCAGGCTTGTCTTTTTCCTCGGGTACGTCATAGAGCGATAGCAGGTGCGTCATATCCTCATAGACCTGCGTAAGCAGCGCTCGCTCGAATTCGGTCAGGGCTTCCTCCACGACGTTGTAGGAGTAAGACCCCTGCTCGTCATTGTAAGTGATTGAGATATAAGCGTGAGGCTCCTGCACAGCGTATTTCTCGATTTCCTTAATCCCCATTTTCAGCACCTCGGCTTTACAGTAATATTCTTTTTGAGTTATTTAATGGTTGCTGTGGGGAAGTATGTGGGTTTTTCAGACGGATTTATTGGCGCTGGCGGGGGTTGGATGTAGATTTTTGTTAAGGAGACGTTAGAATAAACAGTAGATATAGGCTTCGTGTTTTTAAATGCGGGTGTTTTGACGGCGGAAAGTGGTAAGTTTATGCTATGAAAAGGTTAGATTTAAATTACTTTACTGCTAAATCCAAACGTAAATAGATAAAGCGATAAAGCCATAGAAATTATATTGTAGAAAGTAGAGATAGCGATTATTATGGGATTTAGGAGAATGGCTATAAATCTGGGCATGGATAAGCCATTTAGACCAGATAAAGATGTAGATTTTATCACATCTGTAACTATATTATCAATATTTAATTTAGTAATTTACGTTATTAATCAAGTAGTAGGTATAATTATCTGGATACTAATTGCACTTAGTATAATTGGATTCTTATTTAAAAAAGTAAAAAAGGCGAAGAAAGGTGTTATCAGAATCTCTCAAAGAGATGATTTTGCTTGAATCACACCCCTATTCCACCAAATCTACTAAATGATGCATACAATAGAATAGGCGGTCTTCCATTTAAACACAGAGGAATAATGATTAACCGTGAATTGATAAAGGCTACTATGGAAATACTAAATGCAGAATCTAATAAATCTCTTCCACAAAACCACCGCAATGTTGTTTGGGAAAATACTCCTGATGGACTTGACAAGCGCATAAAAGAAAGCTTAAATACAGACCAGAGGAGGGCGAATATTATTTCAGACGTGCTTGAAGAGGCTGGAATTGTTGAAATTATTCAAGTAATAAATCCAAAAACTGGTAGAACTGTAAAAGGAACAAAATTACTTCAAGAATGGACTTGGTGATCTAAATAATCAAATGCAATCTATGAATTTAAAACTGCGTCTGAAGAGAAATACAGAATCCCACAACCATGGAAATACCAAAGCTACGGGCATCTTTTCTGATGCATCGATTTATTCCGTGTGTCCGTGACGGCGGACGATCGCCGATAACAAATGTAATTCTTAAATACCTGCCAGACAATTAAACTCATAAGAAGATATAAAGATGGAAAAATATACCCTCCCGGTAGTAATAGAAAAAGACGAATACGGCTATTTTGCAATGTGCCCGGCTTTGCAGGGCTGCTACTCACAGGGGGACACTTATGAGGAAGCTCTCGAAAATATAAAAGACGCTATCTGGCTGCAAATAGAAGATATTCCCGAAAGCGGGGAGCCAATCGAAAAATTAAACTCCTTCAGCCTCGTTGCCCTTGAAGTGACTGCATGAGTGAAAAGCTGCCAAGCAAAAAATTATGAAGGGGAAAAGAGTTTATTCATAATACGTGACAACAAATCTGCGTTCATCATGCCGAAACCTAACGGTTCTCGACTCCCATACAACACGTATCGCTTCGCGATACGTGGACACGCCCTCCAGAGGCGTGACTCTGGGCGCTTTTATCTGCGGTTTGAGTCCCAAAATACCTGCTGTCCTATTTTTGGGTAATCCCATAGCGGAAAAATCCTTCTGCGCTGAATGGGCAGACAAATGTCCGAGCATTCAGTTCTTACTTTTTCATCATCTTCTCAATTGGAGCAAAATTTACCTCAAGCAACTACCCCTTCATACGCATACGTATGCCCGATCAAGCGGTAATCTTTTGTAGACCCATGCTCAAGCTCCTTTCTGATTTTCTGCATCTTCTCGTGAGTTTCTTTTGTATAATAGCGCTCACCGCATTTTAGGCACACGCCAGCCTCTACAGTAAGTACAGCCGCATTGCAGCCGCCTTTCACGAGCTTCTCTACTTTTTTCTCTACCACATCGCCTCCGCAGTTAGGGCAGACAGGGATTATCTTTTCCATAATTTTCACCTCTTTGGTTTTCTTATCTTAGAATTGATCCACTTTTCCGGGTCAGGTATATACGCTGTTATGAGAACTGCAATTTTATGCCTTTCTGAATATGCCCAAACGCTATGAACGGGTCTATTATTTTTATCCTTGCCATATATTAAACAGCTTGGAAATGGTTTGTCATCAGCGTAGTCTTCTATCACCTCGCCATGCGATACTGAATAATACAGTTCATCATCATTAATTGCGTCGTTTTCCAGTTCCTCATCAGCATGCTCGCTTATGTTTACATTTCCCTTTTTTATTGCTTTCTGTATCTTTACAATATTCATTGAACTTCTATCCTATAAGTATCACGGTTCTCAATACAGTACATCGCAAGTTCCAGGCATGGCCACAAGCACCAGCGCCGCAACCATGCCTATCGCAAGGGGGCGCGCCGCTATCGAAATTATTTTATTGTTTATCATAATCCTCCTGATTAACCGTGATATTGGATTGCGCCTACTATAAATAAAAGTTACGATTTGGTATCAAGAGAACTTTATTTACCTGTGCTAATTTGTGCCCCCTCTTTTCGATACAATCCCAAGCGACAACAGCACGATAGAAACCCTCATGCACCCGCGCCATTACTTCGCGAGTCGGTAACTTTCAGAAAACTATATCTTTTATACAACCAATTTAATTTTATATGTCCTCTGACATCTGCAGGGAGTTGGTTTTTTCCATGCTCCAGAAAATATACTGGGTTGAAGCCCATGCAGAAGAACTGGCGCTGTGGGAAGCCTTGATAGAATCGGGTGAGGAGGCAAAGCAAACGCTGGATACCATAATACAGGACTCGGAAAAACACAAGCTTCTTGCCAGGAAGTGGCTCGATAAGTTTGGCATCGAACCCCCGGTATCTTCTCCAATAGGTTTTCCCGAAAAAGCCTTTGATTTCAGTGGAAAAGACGTAGCTGAGATGTTTAAGGATATATTAAAATACGAAATACTCATGAAGGGAATGTATGAGAAACTTTTGAATGCCGAATACGAGGGCTGCATAAAATCTTTAATCCCTGATGAGAACGGGCAGGATGGGTTCTTCTCGTGGGTAAAAGGGCTGGTAAATGCCGAGGACAAGCATGTGGAAATGTGCAGACGGAATATAGGGGCGTTCAGGCGGATAATGGGGAAGTGACCCGTTCAATCCCATTTACTTCCTCTGGTAGGAAGCATATAAGGATAGCAGCCTGATACGAACTCGAAAAAACCGTAGGGTATGCCCTGCATCTCAATAGCAATCTCTTGAGTTTCAAGCTGGCTATTGATGTCTTCTATCTTCAGCATCAACGCATTGGGGTTCTGTATGGTTGTATTAAAGTCAAGGTCATTGGATGCCCGCTGCAATAAGTACGTTTTGGACATCTACAAAATGTACCACGAATAACTGACGAACATGTGTAGGAAAGGATGGGGGATGGACTTGACTCACTCTTTTTAGTAACATTACGCCCCGACCGGGACTCGAACCCGGGTCTTAAGATCCGCAATCTCAAAGGATATCCGCTACCCTATCGGGGCATTGCCCCAACATTAATTCCAGAGATATTAAATGTTATTGACCGCATACTTTTTTTCAAGCTCAAGCAGCCTTTCCTTTATATCCACACCTTCGGAATAACCTCCAATCCCGTTTTTTGCCACAACCCTGTGGCATGGAATAACAATCGGGATAGGGTTACATGAAAGTGCCCTGCCGACAGCCCTGTAGGCTTTTGTCCCGATATTCCGTGCAAGTTGCGAATACGTAACAGTTTCCCCGAACCTGACTTTTTGTGTTTCCCCAAGCACCTTCAATGTGAATTGCGAAAGTCCTGAAATGTCACAACCACACGAAAATCCGGTTCTTTCACCTTCAAAATACTGCTCCAGTTCAAAACTGGCAGGCAATGTCTTTCTTTCAGGCAATTGTTTTCCACTCCTCAAAAACCGGATATAACTAAGCCGCCCCCCACCTCCATACACTACTTCAACATAACAACCAAGCGGTTCTGCGAAAATAACATCCACTGCCATATTCCACCTGCAAATACTGACATATCCAGATAAATCCATACTTGCTTAATCATACTAAAACTGACCGCAATTAAAAACCAAAGAATTTATCCGGTTTGTTACCCAATTCAGTCTTGATGTCACAGCAATTCTACGACCTTCTTATTGAACTCCTTTCCAAAAAGCAGATGTCCATAAGCAGCATTGCCCGTGAACTTAAGAAAACCGGGTATGACCAGCACAGGCTTATACTCACAGGTTACCTCAGGGCACTGAACGATATGGGCTACCTTGAAGAAATTGAAATCCCACCATCGAAAGTTTATATTTTTAAGGAGGACTTAAGGAAAGACATCTACAGAATAGTAAAGGAACAACTGGAAGGTATGGACGCTTC
>PGYG01000086.1 GCA_002839545.1 Candidatus Methanoperedentaceae archaeon HGW-Methanoperedenaceae-1 | reverse complement strand
ATCCCCTTGCCCCTGAATTTCATGTTTTAAAAGGTAGTTCCGGGTTCTATCGCCATTCAGAAGTATGAGGTTTCTATCGTTTATTTGTTGTGTTGGCTTTTAAAAAATGGGGGGCACGGAGCGAGTATTAGAACTTAGATAGCTCATATTTTGAATTCTTTAATCGCCTTACTTATACTCCAGACTTCGATTATCTTTTCATCGTTTATTTTATCAAAATGTCTGTCATTTGTGATTAAAACCGCTCCTTCTTGAAGGCAGGTAGCGGCATGGTAAAGGTCTATTAGCTCTTCTTCAGGGAAATACGATTTGCACAGGCGCAAAAACTTCTCATCAACATCCGCCACTTTGATTCTATCTATTAGCTTCTGAAGAATCTCTTTTCCGCGCTTTGATTCAAATACCTGCGCGTATTTTTCCATTTCCATGATCAAGAATTCATTACCAAGAAGTGCAATAGATGTGCTGTCAACGAGTTCCATAAGTAGTCGTAGCGATGCGGTTTCTTTTATCGGGTTCTTGATAGCTGCAATAAACAGATTTGTATCAACTAAAAACTGACGGATGTCTCTCCCTGATTTTTTCTTTAATATCACTTTGCACCTTTCCTACTATCGCATCGATTTTAATATTCTTAAAGTCTTTCTCAAGCTGTTCCGCCAGTTCTTCGATGTTTATTTTTTTGATTATTAAAATATCATTTTTTACATCTGCTATTAGCAGCTTGGTGTTTTCATTCAGCTTTAGCTTCTTGCGTAAGACACCCGGGATAACAATCCTGCCAGCTTTGTCAATGTTTACGATTTCCATAATATACCATTATGGTATTATGGCATAATAATCTTTTGGCAGGGATTCCAGTTCCTGCATATGGATATTACTGTAATATTGCACATCAGCATAATTACCAACCCAAATCGACCTCCCCCCACATATCCCCCGCCATTCAACTATTTCGTACAAAAGCGAACAGTATTTATATTAACAAACCTATTTAGAAATGATGCAACAGAACAGGCTTACTACGATTTTCGGTACGGATGGGGGCATTGTAGCCCTTGACAGCCCTGTAAAACTGCAATTACTTGACATACTTAAAAAAGGCACAACATCTTTTGAAGACCTTGTGGAACAGACAGGCAAAGCCAAATCCACCATTTCAGTCCACCTTAACGACCTTGAGAAACTGAACCTGGTACAAAACAAACCATCCCTTCACGATAAAAGGAAGAAATATTTTACCCTCAATTCCCTTTACCTTGCTTATTCCCAAAAACCCATGTGGGCAGACTATAATAATTATATGGATAACTTCGCAGATTTGTTATTAAACGGCGGGTCTATCAAGGAAAACCTTTTCAGCACGATGCAGTTCGGGATGGAGGCTTACGGTATTAACCCGAATCCTATCCTCAAAAAAATGGGAAATGATTTCGGGGTGAAAATCATTAACGGTTTTAGCTCGAATGATGTGGAAGGAATTTTAAACGAGTTATCCGTATTCTGGAAAAAACATAAGATGGGTGTCATGTCAATAATTGATGATGACGGTTCTGTTGTCAGGGTTGATGACTGCCACCATTGCAGCAAGATGCAAAATATCGGCAAAACATTATGTTCAATGGATGAGGGGATTATGGAAGGACTTCTTTCAAACAAGCTTGGTGTGGATTATAATGTGCAGGAAACCGAATGTTACGGAACAGGATTTGGGCACTGCACTTTTGTTATTGAAGAAAAATAAACCTGTTTTTCAAGTCGTGTACATCGCGTTAATTTTAACATAATCATACGTCAGGTCACATCCCCACGCAGTCGCCCCGTATTTCCCAAGCCCCATATCTATTTCAATTACAATCTCAGCGCTTGCCATGATTTCCTTAAGGCTTTCAAGCTTTCCCTCCACAATCTTTCCATAATCGACAAGCATAACCTCTTTATCCCCAACGCTGAACTTCAATGAAATCTTATCCTGCGAAACCTCAGCGCCAGAATATCCCGCCGCGGCTACCACACGTCCCCAGTTCGGGTCTTTCCCGAAAACTGCTGTCTTTACAAGAGGTGAGCGGACAATCGCCTTTGCAATCCTGCCTGCATCACCAGGACTTTCTGCGCCTGTCACCCGCACCTCGATTAATTTAGTCGCGCCTTCCCCGTCTTTTGCAATCATCTTTGCAAGACTCTGGCACACAAGCTCAAGACCCTGCTGGAATTCAGCTTCGCCGCACTCCCTGTAACCTGTTGATGTTAGTAAAACCATGTCATTAGTGCTTGTATCCCCGTCAACCACAACCATATTAAAGCTCTTATCAACCGCTTTTTTAAGGCAGTTGTCAATTATTCCGTCCTTGAGACGTGCATCAGTATACAAAAACGCAAGCATTGTACCCATATTTGGTTCTATCATCCCCGAACCCTTGGCAATTCCTGCTATCCTGGCGCCGTTACCAAGCTCGACTGCTATCTCCTTGGAAGACTTGTCTGTTGTCATTATTGCATGCGCTGCATTTGTCCCTGCCTCATTCGTATTTGAAAGAATGGGAAAAACCTCATCAAGCTGCGTTTTTATTATTCCATGATTAATATTCCGTCCGATGACACCAGTTGATGCAACCCCGATTTCTTCAGGTTTGCATCCTATTTTTTCAGCAAGAATTCCTGCCATCCACCGCGCATCCCCGATGCCCTTCTCCCCTGTAAAGGCATTGGCACACCCGCTGTTGGATATCACGGCTTTCAGTTTCCCTTTCCCGATATGCTCCCTTGTAACTACAAGCGGCGCTGCTATTACCTTATTCCTTGTAAAAACACCAGCCGTTGCAACATGCTCGCCCTCTGTTACAATGACTGCAAGCCCGTTCTTGCCCTGTTTAATCCCGTTAGCTTTTACTCCCCTGACCGAACAGATTCCGCCTTCAATGACTTTCATATACTATTCCTGCATTATTCCTGTGGTGTTGATAATCCTTTAATTATATCGCTCCGTGCAACGATTCCCACAAGTTTCCCTTTTTCAACTACCGGAAGCCTGTTAACCTTGTACCTGGTTATTTTCGTGGACGCCTCTTCAAGTGTGTCGTCCTGTGAAATAGTATGAACTGTTTTTTCCATAATATCCCGAACCGGTTTCACGGTCATGTTCTCAAGCGCCTTTTTTGTTTCCTCAAGGCGCATAATACTGCGTATTGGGATTTCGATAATCTCCAGGGGACTGGGAAGCCACAATTCACCTGAACTTTCAGGAGACTCAAATAACTTTAGCAGGTCGCCCTCTGAAACCATTCCAACGATTTTCCCGCTTTCAACCACAGGCATGCCGCTTATGTGGTTCTCCCTGAGCAGTCTTGCAGCCTCGCCAATCGAATCCCCTGGCGCACAGGTAATTATGCTTTTATTCATTACGTCTTTTATTTTCATGTTTTAACCTCACGGAGCAATACCAGGTGTCCATAGCCCTGTTGTCTCATCCAGCCCGAACATCAGGTTCATGTTCTGGATGGCTTGTCCTGATGCCCCTTTTACCAGATTGTCTATTGCTGAAACAACAACAATCCTGTTACTGTCTTTTTCAACCTCAAAACCGATGTCGCAGAAATTCGAGCCGCGGACATTGCCAAGCATCGGGACGGCATCTGTCAGCCTGATAAACGGTTTGTCACCATAAAAGTCATTGTAAATCCTGCCCACCTCCTCTTTGCCAGTTTGTTCTTTCAGGAAAATATGGGCTGTTGTCAGGATACCGCGCACTGACGGGATGACATGGGGCGTGAAACTGATTCCTTTGAGGCTGTTGTCGAGCCTTGAAAGCTCCTGTACTATTTCTGCCCTGTGCCTGTGTGTCGTCAGCTTGTATGCCTGTATGTTCTCTGCCATGTTCGGGTAGTGGGAAACCTGTGACGGGTCAGCGCCTGCGCCTGAAATCCCGGATTTCGAATCAAATACAACATGGTCGATTAGTCCTGAATCTGCAAGCGGTGCTGCTGCAAGTGACGCGCCTGTCGGGTAACAGCCCGGATTTGCGATAAACGACTGTTCTGCAACTTCGGGATGCAGTTCAGGTATGCCGTACACTGTTTTCCTCGGGTCGGTATGTTTTAAATTGTAAGTTTTTTCGAAAACGTCTGTCTGTAACCTGTAATCAGCGCTCAGGTCAATGACCTTTACACCTGCATCAATAAGACCCGGAACAACCTGCATGGCAGTGCCGTGGGGAACAGCCGTGAAAACAATATCTGTCCGCCCTGCAATCTCCTGGGGTGTGAGGTCTTCGAATTTGAGGTCGTATATTTTACCGAGATGCCTGTGTGTCCGGGAAACATCCTGTCCTTTTAGCCTGCGTGATGTCACAGCAGCAACATTTGCTTCGGGATGCTGTGCCAGAAGACGCAGCAGTTCCCCGCCTGTGTATCCAGAACCGCCGATAATTCCGATGTCCATATGACCACTAATTGGGCGGGTTTATAATGATACTTTCGTTTCCGGTCAGGTCATTGCAGGTATTTTTTATCATTTCTGTTACGGCATTGTCACTGAAGAAAAGATGGGATGAACAGGAACAGTCACTGCATCCAAAACCCTTGATGGCAGGTAATAAAGCACTTAGTTTTCCGGCAACCGCGCATTCAATGTCATCGCCGGTTGGCACAGTTACGGCGCAAATTACTTCCATGTGCGGCAAAAGGTAATCGATATGCCAGCGCAGTGTGGTGTTTTTCCCGGATGCCACGTTGAAATGCCGGGTAACGCGCTTGAAGCCTCCTGTTCCGCGGGCTGTTTTGAAATGGAACGTGCCGAGTTTCCCGATGGTGATGGTAGTATCATTGTCGAGTTTGAGAATCAGGACGTAAACGCCTTTCATGTTGTGTATTTGACGTGCTGGGTTAAATAATAACGCCAAGGTTTTATTTAATGAAGATGTATTGAGAAAAGTGCGCGGAGGTCGCCCAGCCAGGTCAAAGGCGCTGGATTTAGGGTCCCGTCTCGAAGGAGTTCATGGGTTCGAATCCCATCCTCCGCATTTATTTTTATGGGGTGATTGACCTCTTAATAAACGTGCACCGAGTTTTTTAGATTGGTACCACTCTGAAAAATTGTACAATACTTTAATATAATATTACTTAATATTGTTTGAATAGTAGTAATTTAATTGAAACATTCTACAAAAAGGAGACATATATGAAATTTGAAAAGTTTGAAAAAATGATGGAATATTTTATATGTATAGGTGCTGGCGCTGTTGTGGGTGCGGCAGTGTCAAAAGACTATATAATTTATTTATTTTGGATACCTATAATATTATACCTTCTTGTATATGTTATTAATAAATTCATAAAATAAACAAACAGCTTAATATATTAAAAAAAGTCACGGAAATCAGCAAGCAAAAGCCTGCCGATGTGGGTAATGTTGAAAAACTAAAAGAAAGGTTGGGTTTTTAATCCCAATCCACCCTCACAAATTCTCGTTCTGGTAAACCCCGGAATACCCTTCACTAACCCTCTCGCCAAGCCTGTAAAACAACAACTGCAAAACACGCGCATCCTTCTTAACCCTGAACCCGTCCTCATTAAACACCACAAGCAAACTCTCACTGCGCCCGCTATACCCCGCATCCCACACAGCAGTCTCGATAGTCACACCGCACCGCAAAAGGCTTGAGCGCGGTTTT
>PGYG01000004.1 GCA_002839545.1 Candidatus Methanoperedentaceae archaeon HGW-Methanoperedenaceae-1 | reverse complement strand
TTTACCTGCGTTCCTGCCGCAATAAAATCATCCATTAAAACCATGGTTGCAGGACTGATACCTGCCGCTGCAAAACTCGTGTTCCTGCTTCGTCCGTACCTTAGCCTGAATCCGCCGGGACGTGAGGGATATGAGAAAACAGGTCGCCCGGCAATCAAATCCTGGAGGTACTTATCCTTTGGTTTTACCTGGGCTGATGCGTCATCATCACTTCCGCTATCGACCCTGACTATGAACTTCTCAAGCCAGTCCCATCCCTTAAGTTCGAGCTTATCCACGTGTTTTTTCACTTTCGGGGCTTTCAGGGCAATACCTTCTGCTATTACAAGCGCCATACCGCCGCGTATCCTGTTTGTTGGGATGCGCTCAAGGTCCCGCCTGCCTTCAACTTCTGCTTCTTCGGTAGGCTCGCCGTCAATACATACCGGGCAGTTCCTGACAATGAGCCGGATTTCATCTTCAGAGGGAAGGTACTGGAGGTTTGCAACCCTCCTGTATGCGCCGATTTCCTCAACATACCGCTCAACTTCATCGTCACGGGGAATGAAAGGGCTGATACCAAGGTTTGCGCGCACATAATCGGCAGCCAGGACAGAGAGCGCCTGTGCAGTTCCGCCTGCGCTTCTTATCGGTCCTGCATAGTATATCCTGATGTATTCTGAGCCGTCATCGTTCTTGTCAAGGTCAATTTTTGCGATGCCCTCGATTGGCGCTGCTACAACGCCTTCTGTGATTACAGCCATAGCCACTCTTACCGCAGCCTCGATGGCTTCCCTTTTTGTTTCAAACTTCGCGATTTCCCCTCTTGCAACTGCAACGCTTATCTGAAGCGCTGCTTCTTCCCTGCTCATTGTGGTTTCAAGTTCCCTGAGCTTGTCTGCAACGCCGATTACACCGATAAGCTTCTCGACCCTGTCTGCAAGGTCTTTTGCAATGGGTATTTCAACTTCAGGGTTCGGGTCAGCGCCGTTTGCGCGCGCGCGGTTTGCAAGTTCAATGGCATCGGAAAGCCCGGTTTCAAGCCCTTTAAAGTATTCCAGCATAGTGTCGCTGGCTGCGAATTTCATTTTTTGTGTGTACTCCTCCAGAGTTGCGCCTCTGGAGGGCGCACCCACGTATGCCTGTGGGCATACGTGCCTATACATTGCGATTTGCATATCGGCGATAAACTCCAGATAATCGATTAAAGAATCTACTTTCGTTTATGTTTATCTACGCTTATTATGTTTGTCAATTGACCGCGGAGGACACGGAGTTTCACAGAGAATTCTTGTTTTTGGTACTTTCAGGGAAAAACTTAATACACATCCCTGCTAAAATTAATACTTGTAAAATTTAAGCAGGGTTTAAATTATGAATTACATAAAAAGAGACATGGAACTGCCAATAAAAGAATATCTGGACACCCCTGAAATAATTGCCATCATAGGTCCAAGACAGGCAGGGAAAACTACCCTCATGCAGCATGTTTTCCAGTCTCTTGAAAATGCGGTTTTTTTGAGCTTTGAGGACAGGAAAGTTCTGGAGTTATTTGTCGAGGATGAAAAAACATTCGCAGAACTTTACGTAAAGAATAAACGCTACCTGTTTATAGACGAGTTCCAGTACGCAAAAGAGGGCGGACAGAAGCTGAAATACATTTATGACCATTATCCAGAAATAAAAATCATAATCTCAGGTTCCTCAGCCTCAGGGATTACAATACATGGCATGAAATATCTTGTCGGGAGGATTTTTGTTTTCAACCTTTATCCTCTTTCTTTTGAGGAGTTCCTGAGGTATAAAGACGAGAACCTGTTTAACGTGTATCTGGAAAAAAAGGAGAGTATCAGAGCTTATCTTTATAAAAAAAACATCCTGCCTGAAATCAGTGCGGCACTTATGGAAATGCTAAACAGCATTTACAATGAATACCTGATTTATGGTGGTTATCCAAGAGTTGCCATCTCAAAAACCGATGAAGAAAAAAAAACAGTACTGCGCAATATTTACAGCACCTATTTTTTAAGGGAAATAAAAGACGTGCTTGGTCTGGCAACGGATTTTTCCTTAAGTAAATTGATAAAAGCATTATCATTACAGCTTGGCGGACTTGTTTCTTACCAGGGCCTTGGCGAAGTCTCAGGTTTTGGCTATCATGAACTTCTGGCACACGTAAATATTCTTGAAAAAACATTTATCTGCAAAAGGGTGCCACCGTTTTTCACCAACAAAAGGTCTGAAATAATCAAGGTTCCAAAAACATACTTTTTTGACAACGGTTTCAGGAATATTGTCATTGATGACTTCAGGACTGGAATAAGGCATGATACAGGACAATTGAATGAGAATTTTATCTTCACACAGCTCACGTACAAAGGCAAGGAAGTTAAATTCTGGAGAAGCAAATCCAAAGCAGAAGTGGATTTTATACTGGATAGTAAGGGTCTGGTTGCAATCGAATCAAAAAGCGGCGCAAGACAGGGTAAATCCCTGCACAGTTTTAAAGAGAAATACAAGCCTGATATTACTATTATCGCAAACATGGATGTTCTGGATGAAAAGGCTGGTACGGTGTATTTACCGTTTGTTTTTATTCCGGTGTTGGGTGAATAAGCTTTTCACTTCTTCCGCACCCTGACAGCATTCGCATGTGCATGCAACCCTTCCGCCTCAGCCAGTGCGATAATGGTATCGCTTATGCCATCAAGCCCTTCTTTCCCGATAACCTGCACGCTTGATTTTGTCACGAAATGGTCGGTATTAAGCCCAGAATACATCCGCCCATATCCTGCTGTCGGGAGTACATGGTTCGTACCTGATGCATAATCGCCTGCTGAAACTGGCGCGTAATTCCCCACAAATATCGAGCCTGCGTGCTTAATCCTGCCAAGTATGTCTTCCGCAGTCATAATCTCAAGATGTTCTGGCGCGAACCTGTTTGAAAAATCAATACACTCATCAAGTGAACCTGTCAGTATCGCCGCGTTTTCAAGCGAGCTTTTGATAATATCACTTCTCTTCGCAGTCCCAAGCTGGCGGTCTATCTCCAGCGTAACCTGCGCCGCAAGCTCTACTGACGGTGTTACAAGAACAGAAACAGCACTCGGGTCATGCTCAGCCTGTGCTATCATATCAGAGGCAATAAATAAAGCATTTGCGCTGTCATCAGCAATAATCAGGACCTCACTCGGTCCTGCCGGAAAATCAATAGCTGTCCCGCACATCATCTTTGCAGCAGTAACATACACATTACCGGGTCCCACTATTTTATCCACAGCAGGTACGGTTTCAGTACCATACGCCATTGCAGCGATTGCCTGGACTCCGCCGATGCGGAACACGCGGTCAGCCCCTGCAATATCCGCCGCAGCAAGTGTAAGCGGGTTTACTTTCCCGTCCCCGCCCGGCGGAGTGCATATAATAACTTCATCCACACCTGCCACCTTAGCAGGAATTGCAGTCATAAGAGCCGTGCTCGGGTATGATGCCCTGCCTCCTGGCACGTAAGCACCCACGGATTCAAGCGGTGTAACCCTCTGCCCGAGTTTAAGTCCGGGCGCGAATTCCTTAATCCAGCTTTTCGCAGCCTGTGCTTCATGGAATGCCTTGATATTTGCAGCGGCTTTTTCAAGATGGGAAATAAGTTTGCTGTCAACCGATTTACGGGCAGACTCAATTTCGCTGCGCTGCACTTCGATTTCCCGGATAGTTGCCCTGTCAAACTGTAAGGTGTACCTGCGAAGAGCATCGTCCCCGTTCTGTTTTATATCCTTGAGTATAGAACTTACAATCTCCCTGACATCATCAAGTCCGGCACTCCGGTTCAATATACTGGCAGTTTCCGAAACTGAAAGTCCCGATATAGGCTTTGTAAACATTATTACATGCTGGTTTCAGGCTGGAATTAGATAAAGATTGTCATATCCGGGAGGATACATCCTCTAATCCCGATAACCTGATTGTGCGGTTAATTACCTTTTTATTTCCACTGCTTTCAGGATGAACTCTTTCGAGCATGGCTCAATAATCTCATTTTGCACATCTATTATGACCAGTTTATCGCCTTTATTAAGACCGGATGGATGGCACAGCTCATAATGTTCACAGCTTGAAACCCGGCACGACAGGGGTTCAAATACTATTGTCGAGCCTTTTATAGCCTTCCTCGATTCAACGCTTAATTCAAGCGGCGCTTCGATAACTTCCACAGCGCAAACACCGGAATCATGCACAAAACAATCGTGTTTACCTGTATTGCGGACACCTGTTATCCTGTACTTAATTCCCTCATTAAGATTAAGACAGGTTTTTTTAAGTTTACACCCGCCGCATTCTTTCGCTCCTCCCCTGAACATGAACTCGTTTCCGACCTTTGCAAGCCTTTCTCCTATCAAAGTTATTACTGTATCCGAATTTTCCATATAATTCACCTAATTATGTTTTACTTTTTAATTATAATCATTAAATTACTTTTGTAATCCTTGCAACTTTTTCGGCTGCTTCTCGTGTTAATCCTGTTCCAAGAATCGTATATCTTTCAGGACGAATCTTATGAGCATTAAGAAGTGCCTGTATAATAAATTCTTCCTTTATGCCAAGCTCGGAGGCGCATGTTGGCGCACCTATGGTTTTGAGGGCTGTGCGTATCTCTTCCCAGTTGCCGCCGTGAAGGTACATCATCATAATAGTTCCCACGCCGCACTGCTCACCATGAAGCGCAGGGTTCGGCGCTATCTCGTTTAAGGCATGGCTGAACTTGTGTTCAGAACCGCTTGCTGGGCGGGATGAGCCTGCAATACTCATAGCAACCCCGCTTGCCACGAGTGCTTTCATGACAGTCCACGCCGAGTCCTCAAGTCCTGGCTTTATTGAACCTGCGGATTTTATAAGAATTTTTGCAGTCAATTCTGATATTATGGAGGCGTATTCACTGAACGGCTCGTTATACAGCCTGTGAGCCAGCTCCCAATCCCTGACTGCCGTGTAATTGGAAATAATATCGCCGCAGCCTGCCGCAAGAAGCCGAAAAGGGGCAGATGCGATTACTGCCGTATCAGCCACGACTGCAAGAGGGGTTTGCGCTTCCTCTGAAACGGTTTTATTATTTTTTATGACAGAAGCGCGGTCTGAAACTATACCGTCATGGGACGCTGCCGTGGGAACACTTATGAAAGGAATGTCAAGATACATGGAAGCAAGCTTTGCAATATCTATAGACTTCCCGCCGCCGACACCAAGTAAAAAAGAAGCCCCGATTTCCTTTGATATGCCCTCAATCCTGTGTACCTCTTCAATAGAGGGACTTTTAACAACTGCCTCATTCACGTTGAAACCGCATTCTTCCAGTGATACTTCCACGGTCTTTCCCGCAGCTTTGAGTGTGGATTCACCTGCAACTATGAGAGCCGCCCCATTAAGCTTAAGTTCCTTACATACTTTACCAGTATCGTTAATTACACCATGACCTACAACAACATTTCTCGGAAGCTGCATCCATTTGCTCTTACTGGTTTCTTTAATGGGTTTCATAAGGTACCGGCATGAATATTACAGATACAATCTGGCAGCATATATATAAGTATTACATAAGCGGCATCGTCAATGACACATCCTACAACCCTGTGGATACTTTAACTTATGCGGTTTTACTCGGGATAAGTGTTTTCGGGGTCTTGAAACTGCTGGAAAAACTTGACATCCAAATAGACACGGCGTTCATAGCTTCAGTAACACCGTACATACTTGCTGGTTCATCCCTGCGGGTACTTGAGGATTCAAACGTGTTCGCCCCGCCGCTTAAGTATATTTTCATAACACCAATCATCTATTTTTTCATGTTTGCAGTAACGGTTTCAGTTCTCGCACTGGCAGTCACTCTTGAGAGAAACGGGAAAATAAAGGACTACCATGTGTTTTTCGGCGCTTTTGGCATAGCATGGACTGTATTTAATTTGGCGATGCTGTTTGTGGTGGGTGATGTCAAAAACGCCATGCCTGCAACTGCCATATTGGTCTTTGGTGCCTTGTCCACGTATATCGTATATCTTGTTTCCAGGAAAACCGGTTTTTCGCTTCTCACAAGCAAACTCAATATTTCCATCCTGTTCGCCCACATGCTGGATGCATCTTCTACGTTCGTCGGGATGGATTTTCTCGGTTATTACGAGAAACATGTTGTTCCAACTTTTTTCATAAACCTTGCAGGCAATGTCACAGACCATCCATCCCTTGTCATGTATCCCTTGAAACTCCTGATTTTCATACCAGTGCTTTACATGCTGGATTACAAATTCGACCACAAAACCGAAGGAAAACTTATAGGACTTATGAAACTAACTATACTGGTGCTCGGACTGTCGCCTGCAATCCGGAACACACTCAGGATACTGATGGGGGTATGACATGCATAAAGACCTTGAATACCTGTATTCATTAAGGAAATACATCATTGTAATCACCGGTGTTTTTGTAATTTCAATGCTGCTCGGTATTATTGTATCAGTAAAAAACCCGGCATATTCGATGAATTCCCTTGAGATGTTCAAGCAATCTTTCGGCTGGATTGCGAACCTTAATCCCCTTGCCATAATGATGGTGATTTTCCTGAATAACGCCTTGAAAAGCCTGATGGCGTTTGTACTCGGCATCGGTCTGGGTTTCATCCCGGTTCTTTTTGTTGCCGGCAACGGGATGATACTGGGTATGGTTGCAGACATAGTTTTCAGGGAAAAAGGTGCGGTTTTCGTTCTCACGGCGCTTCTTCCCCACGGTATCTTGGAAATACCCCTGATACTGTTAAGCTCTGGTATGGGACTCAGGCTCGGTCACATCATGTACTTATCCCTGAAAGGTGAGCACACGGATTTCAAAAACGAGTTGAAGCAGGGCATCGGATTTTTTACGAGATGGATTGTCCCCCTGCTTTTCCTTGCGGCTGTTATTGAAACGTTTGTTACGCCTCTTGTTGTAAGCCTGTTCGTTTTGACTTAGGATTGTAACGTTTGTATGTTATTTCCTAATCTTTTGCAGCTTCCTTGACAATATCGCTTGCACTCAGTACGCCGATTGGTCTCTGGGATGCGCCAACGCCGTGCTCCGAGAATACTAAAAGCCTGTGGATATGTTTTTCCCTCATTATCTTTGCAGCCTCGTTCAGGGTGGATGCCGGTCTGACAGTTTCAAGGTGGGTTGTCATGATGGTTTCTACAGCCATATTTTCCCAGCCATCCTTACCAATTACTTTTAGTATATCCATATCAGAGATGACACCTACCGCTTCCCCGTCAGGACTGATGACCACAATCGCAGAAAGTCCCTGCTCTGTCAGCATAACAGCAACGTGTTTAACAGTAACATCCATAGACACAGTGACAACCCCGCGCGTCATCACGTCTCTTAATAACTTATTTCCGATTTTCATGTATATTTTCCTCCTTCAATTAAATATGGTCTGCTTTGGGATAAATAATTAATCGCTAACGATTAATAATAACCATTAGTTAATAATAGAAACCAATAACAAGCATGTAATTTCTTTTTAAAACATACATGGAAATAAATTTAATATTTTGCCATAACATCCAGTGTTTCCTGTCCGGTCGAACCTGATATACCAGATAATCGACATGTTTATTATATTGGAAGCTGTTTTGAAAGCCAGGTGAATTACAATGAAAGAACAGGTTGAAGCACGCTCCTTAAAAGAAGGGAGATATATTCTGATAGATGATGAGCCATGTGTTATCAAAAGCATGAGCCATTCCAAGACAGGGAAACACGGTTCTGCAAAATTCAGGATTGACGCTATAGGAATATTTGACGGCTCAAAAAGGTCATATGTTGCCCCTGTTACAGATAAGGTATATGTCCCGCTAGTGGAAAGAAAAACAGGACAGGTAATAGCAATTTCCAACGAAGTGGCGCAGATTATGGATAATGCGGATTATAGTACCCTCGAAATTAAGATACCCGATGAACTGAAAGGCATTGTTGAAGTAGGAAAGGAAGTTTCCTATATTGCTGCTATGGGAAAAATCAAACTAGATATGCGTACCTGAATGTCTAAAATTCTTTTTGCTGACGCGAATTCGGATTATAATACAGCCAGTTATGTAATTTGCGGAGTGCCCTATGACGGCACTTCATGTTTCAGGAAAGGGAGCATTTTTGCCCCTGAGGAAATGAGGAAAGTCTCATACAATTTTGAGACTTATAACCACTTTTTCGGTATTAATTTTAAAGATATCAGCATCCATGATTTCGGCGACCTTGAAGTGGCTGAGGATATCGATACTACCCTTGAGATGATATCAGGGCATGCCGATACTTTTGTCAGTGACGGGAAAATACCTGTTATGATGGGGGGCGAACATTCACTTACCCTGCCTTTTGCCAGGGCATGTAAAAAAAAATACCCGGACCTTGGTTTTGTGGTTCTTGATGCGCATCTTGATTTGCGGGAAGAATACCAGGGACGGAACAACAGTCATGCCTGTATATCAAGGCATGTCATTGATGAGGTCACAGATAAGTATGCCTCAATAGGGATACGAAGCGGGGGACAGGATGAATACGAGTATGCCAGTGAAAATAGGATTAAAGTGTTCTCAGCCGAGGATGTGTTTAATTCAGGTATTGAAAATATAATTAAGGAAATCCGCAAGGTTATAAAGGGTCATGTTTACCTTTCTATTGATATTGACGCGATTGACCCTGCGTTTGCGCCTGCTGTCGGGACACCGGAACCATACGGGATTACGCCGCGGGATGCCAGGGAAGTTATTGCTGCTTTTGCTCCCGATATAGTGGGATTTGACCTTGTCGAGATTACACCGGCTTACGATTCAGGCAATACGGCTGTCCTGGGTGCGAAACTTGTCCGTGATTTTATAGCAGCTAACGCAAAAGCGCGATTATAGGCTGCCGCAGTATTTCTGTGTCTTGAATTATCAACAACTGTTCCTGAAATGAGTTTTCAGGCTGAAAATCCTTATATATTCCTTTTTCATAGTTTAAGGTATTATAAATTTTAATTGAGAGGTAATAATATATGACAGGAACAGTACCACCGGTTTTACCGCTTGCACCGGTTGAGCGGATTATAAGGAATGCAGGAGCAGGAAGGGTTAGTGAAGGCGCAGGAATGGAGCTTTCGAATGTACTTGAGGAAATAGGGCTTGAGATTGCGCGCGAGGCTATCGTGCTTGCAAAACACGCAGGCAGGACAACAGTCAAGGAAGAGGATATCAGGCTTGCTGTTTCAAGGACGAGGAAATAGGAAAAACGGAAACTGGTTTTTCAGGATTCGTGCCCTTAACCACAACTTTTATATCTGTTTACATCCAATGTAAAACCGGATAGACTTGATAAAACGTACATTATTGTTACTCGTCCTGCTGGTTCTGCTATCGGGATGCCTTGACATAAACCCAAAACTGAATTATCTCGATGAACCAGAAGAAGTGGATACAGGCACTCTAACACTGCACAGGCTGACATTCGGAACAGACCTCGCGCAAGCCCTTGAGTCAGCAACTGCGCAGGATAAGCCCGTATTCACATATTTCCGCTCAGAATACTGCGGCTGGTGCAAGAAATTCGAAGAAGAAACTTTTACAAACAATACAGTCGTAGCAAAACTAAACGAAAACTTCATTCTTGTTTCACTGGACGTTAACACGCAGAAAAATGAAACACGGGGTTTCAGGGTTCGCGGCACGCCTGCTTCTGTCTTCCTTTACCCGAACGGCACGGAAATCAGCAGGATACCAGGATATACGGATACAGAATCATTTCTCACGATAATAAATAAAATCAGATAATAATAAGAGGTTAGTATAATATGGCAAAAATTAAAGCAAGAAAACCCCAGAAAAAGAAAGGGAATAACACAACGCTTCTTGTAGTGATCGGTCTGGTATTGATTGCAGGAATTATATATGCTGTCAGTTCAGGAAACTCCTCGTCGGGTGAATCAGGTAAAGTGATGACACTCAGGGAAGCAAGAATAGCGATTGATACCGAATACGTCAAAAAAGGTCTGTCACCCACAGATACAGGACCTGTAATGGATGGTTACACACCAAAACTTATGCCAAGGAAAGTAGACGGGAATTTGAAACTTCCAAGTTACGCATACACAAACGCGCTTACCCTGAAAGCCTACACGTTCGCAACAGAACATCCCGAACTGCTTGAGCAGATACCCTGCTACTGCGGATGCGGCGACCACTCAGGTCACAGGTACCTGCGCGATTGTTTCATCCACGATGACGGCACATACGATGAACACGCTTCGTTCTGTGATATCTGCATCGGTGAAGCGCTGAAAGTCCAGAAGTACCTTGACATGGACTAAGCAGTTCATTCAGAAAAAGATAATATAGATGCCGCTTGTAGGATACAACAGTAAATGCCCACAGCCCCATCAGTAATAATGGTTTTCATCGCAGGACTGGCAACAGTGATTACGCCGTGCGTACTCCCTATCCTTCCTGCGGTACTATCAGGTTCAGTGGGGAGCAGGCTGCGCCCGATTGCCATCGTTACCGGAATGAGCATCACTTTCACGCTGATGGGGATACTCATTTCAGCAGTTGCGTCTTTCGGATATATAACCGACTACCTGCGCTGGTTTTCGATATTTTTCATAATAGGAATGGGCGCAGTTCTTTTTGATGACGAAATAAACAACGAATATGTTAAGATAACAAGTTCCATCGTGGATTTCGGACGCCAGCATGTAACATTTCTCGGAAGCCTTGAATCAAAAGTGCCGCAGGGCGGACTCTTTGGAGGACTGTTCCTCGGCATGTCACTCGGCATAATATGGATTCCATGCGTTGGTCCGATACTCGGCTCAGTACTTGCATTCGTGGCAGAGAGTTCGGGTAGTTCAGGAAACCTCCTGCATGCCGCATCCCTCCTGATTGTATATTCAATGGGTGTAAGCATCCCGATGCTTATAATAGCCTATTCGGGAAAAAGCGTATCAGGACGCGTTAGCTGGTTCGTGAAAAGGGGGCATTTCTTTAAGAAACTATCGGGACTTATGCTGATACTTGTCGGACTGATGATGCTCTTCGGGATAGACAAATTCCTCCAGGCAAAACTATTGCCCTATTTCCCGGCTTTAATCTGAGGCTATATGGACAGGAACACATCAGCAGAGGGAAAAAAATCAGACCTGCTTGATGTTTATTATTTCAGGAACCTTGTAAAAAACAGGTTTTTCAAGCCTGCTGTCAATTTTATTTTGTTTGTTTTCTTATCAATTATCATCTATTTCGGGCTGACAAGCGAACCCGACCTTCGTTTTGCAGGAGGCAATCCTTTTGCAACTACAATGATATGGGATCTCTGGCATCCGCTCCTTGCATTTACTGTTATACTTTTCGGGAGGCTGTGGTGTTTTGCCTGCCCCATAGGCGCAGCCGGTGACTGGGCGCAGTCAGTATTCAGCCTCAATAAAAAATACCCGGAAAAGTACCGCAACCTCTGGATAGCAGTAATTCTTTTCCTGTTAATTTTCGCAGCAGAGCGCCATCTTTTCATGTTCACGAGAAACCCTGTAAGCACAGCATATCTTCTCCTGTTCTTCACATTACTTGCTGTTGTGATGGGTATTATCTTTGAAAAACGCAGTTTCTGCCGTTACATCTGTCCAATCGGGCTTGTTCTTGGCATATTTTCCATGCTCTCGGCTGTGGAACTTCGCTGCAAGTCAAGGAAAACCTGCCACGACCATGATATAAAAGAATGCATTGTCGGAACAGAAGCGGGAAAACCCTGTCCTGTGGATGAGTTTCCCCAGACAATGGAACGAAACAACACCTGTATCATGTGCATGGAATGTGTGAAATCCTGTTCTAAAGACAATATCAGGATAAGCCCCCGTATTCCTGGCGCTGATATTATACACTCGAACAAAAAGTATCTTCCTGAGGCGTACCTGGTACACGGCATGATTGTCATTTTCCTGTTCGTCATGGGAATGGAACGTTTCGAGTTCAGGAATACCATAATCGATTTTGTAAGATCAACGCTTCCGATAGATTCTATTACCTTCCTCCAGCTTTACTGGAGGAATATGTGGGCAATAATCATATTTACACTTATAACACTTGGAGCGGCAGGGTTACTGTACGTATCCATAAAGGCAGTCTTTTCAGGAACAAATACCAAAAATACCTTCATCGAATTATCGTATGCGTTTATCCCGCTGAGTCTTTCGGTTTATCTTGCCGAGAATACATTCCGCCTGCTAAAAGGAATCTTTTTCATATTCACAGAAACCGGGGAGATGTTCGGGAAAGTCTGGGAATTTGCAATAGATTTCGAAACTATAAACCAGCTCCAGCTTGTATTCCTCACACTTGGATTCCTTTTCACGCTTCTTGCAGGAGTCCTTATCAGTAAAAGACGTTCCCATAACAGGAAAGAGGTATTACAGGGCATTATTGCCGTGGATTTTACAGCGATTGTTTACCTTATCATAGGCTTTAAAATCCTGACGCTTCCAATAATATGAATCCCGTTTACACTTATCGTAAAGTATATACTTACACAAAATAAAACAAATTAAAATAAACAAAACCAGACTGCAAAACACAAACCCGATATACTTATATTAAGAGCAAATCTATAAGGAAATACCAAATGAAAACCAAGAAACTTATGTCGATACTTGTGCTGATACTGATAATATCCATAGCATATGAAACGTATAATATTTCCCTTTCACAATTCAAGTTAAGCGATACAAACAGCAGTTACCTTGGCGGTCTTACGTGGTCGCGTTCACTGGATGCCTCATTGGAGAAAGCCCGGCAGGAAAACAAGCCTGTTGCAGTGTATTTCTGGGCGATATGGTGCCAGTACTGTGCAAAATTCCAGTCTGATACTCTTGGTAATCCGCAGGTAAAAGAGATACTGGAAAAAGATTATGTTCTTGTGGCAATGGACCTGGATATCGACCGGGACGCTGCGCGTAAATACGGCGTGAGCTATCCGCCATATGTGCTTTTCCTTGACGGGAATGATAAGGTACTTGAAAGGGTGCCTGGTGCTGTGGATGCGAATTATTTCCTTCCCGTAGTCACAAGGGTGAGAGACCAGGTAAGGAGTAAATAAAATGTTAACCTTAGGAAATGTAATACTTTATGCCAGCCTTGCGATAAGTGTAGCCGCTATTGCGGGGCTGCTGCTGAAAGACCTGAAAAACAATAATATTTTAAACCGGCTGGTTACCCCTGCAATAATAGCTGTGGCAGGACTGCTTACCTTTGCCTACCTGCTCCTTACATATTATTTCGTGACAGGCGATTTCACATACGAGTATGTCTGGCAGTACTCCAGCCGCGACTTGCCTTTAATCTATAAATTATCAGGAACTTGGGCAGGTCAGCCAGGCACGTATTTGCTCTGGGTATGGGTAATTTTCCTATCAGCGGCATGGCTTGCGCAAACCACGAAGCACGCAACCCCGCTTGCAAGGAGAACCCAGATAATAACCCTGGCAATAGGAGCCTATTTTATAGTGCTTACCCTTATCCAGACACCTTTCCAGTCAATTTACGAATTAGCAGAGGTGCCCCTTGGTTTTGTGCCCCCCGACGGCAGCGGGTTGAATGCGCTTCTTATAAACTTCTGGATGATAGTGCATCCGCCTTTAATGTTCATAGGCTATGCAACAATGACCATACCGTTTGCAGCCGCAATTGTGTATTTGCTAACAAAAGAGGACGGCTGGGAGGAACTGGGCAGGCAGTGGGCGCGATTTACCTGGTTAATCCTGGGAATGGGGATTGCTGTGGGCGGCGTCTGGGCGTATGTCGTTCTTGGCTGGGGCGGGTTCTGGGCATGGGATCCTGTTGAAACTGCCTCGTTTATTCCATGGCTCACACTCACGGGTTTTATGCATGCAGCAGCCCTTCACAGGAAGAATAAAACTACATTCTCCGTAGCTGCACCTATACTGGCTGCGGTTACTTTCATTTTAATCATATACGCTGCCATTGTCGTCAGAAGCGGGCTTTTCAATTCAGTCCATGCCTTCGGGGATACGTCCACAGGCACACTGCTGATAGACCTAATCCTCATAACAGGCGCAGTCTCTCTTATCCTTGGCATGAAGCGGTATCTTGAAGAGCCTGAGAAAATAGAAGAAGACCCGGGATTCTGGAGCAAGACAAACATTTTCTATATAACCCTGCTTTTATTCGCTATACTGGCTTTCATATCCTTCTGGGGTATCACATATCCGGTATTTATCCAGCTCACACAGGGCATTAAGGTAAATGTAGCCTCGGACACCAAGAATTTCTTCAACGTATGGAGCTATCCATTCACAATCCTGCTGCTGCTTGCACTGGGGTTCTGTTTAAATTACAAGGAATCCAAAAAGGAAGCGCAGAAAAAAACCCTGTTTATTGTGGCAGGTCTCTCAATAATATCCATGTTCCTGCGGACAGATACTTTCTATGTGCTCGACCATTCAAGCCCATTCTGGACAAATGAACCGCCAATATATAAGATGATAGGCTCCATCTCGGTCATTTCCATCTTCCCGTCCATGATATATGCTACGGCAGCAATATTACAGTACTGTTCGGGTTACCTGAAGCTTAGCAACATGCGGGTAAAGATAAAAGGGATAGGCATAGCAATAATTCATATAGCAGTGATTTTCACACTTATTGGCGCAATTATTAGTTCTAATTTCACCTATACTAATGAAAGGATAAATATGCCGCTTGAAGCAAAAGGCATATTACTGAATGTGGGTGATGGTTACGGTATTAAAGTTGTTGATTTTTCTACCAGAAGCCTGACAGAGGAAACGTATCCGGGAACCGCAATAGCAGACGTTCTTGCAGACCCGTCATCTGTTGAGGGGAAAACCGTAACAATAAGCGGAAAGATTACAAACACGAACCCGATTGAAGGACACGGGACTCTTGTGGAGCTGACTGATAAGTCGGGTAGTATGTGGGTGGTGTTCCAGAGCGAGAATATAACCCTTCCTGAAAACCTCGGACTGACTGTTACAGGAAGTATATTATCTGGTTTTGATAATCCGGTTCTTAGCCCGATTGAAGTTGATGAGTTTGATACATCTGGCAAATACCAGCTCCAGAGTGTCCAGCTTGAAGTTTACCAGAACGACAGGAAAATCGGAAGCGGTGCAGCCGAATATCTTCAGGGAAAAGGCGGAAGCGGAACGTTCCCTATGATTGACCCGTCCCTGACATTGCTTGGCGGTGATGTTTACGTTATTTTCCAGGGCATAAGCGGCGGCACTCTTCCCCTTACGCTAAAAATTGTCCCTGCTGTAAACTTTGCCTGGATTGGCATCATACTATTTGCTGTTGGAATAATCATGGTAATGGCTGTGAAATCAAAACCAAAAGGCAGATACTAATAATAGCCGTTACCTCAAACATGCAGGCATAAATGGCAGGAAGACTTTGCTGGTAAAATGCCTGTGAAGATTTGACTGGATTGGCAGGATGGTTTTTTCAAGACCCGTCCCGCTCATCCAGTTCGTCATAATTCTCCTGTCATCACCTGCGCCTGCTGTGACAGGAAGACGGCATAACTAAGTTTTATATCCCATAAACCGTGGTCGGGAAATAGGGGGAAAGCACCTGTATTATCAGCTTGTCTATATTGAAAAGCAACATTACACCAATCACTATAAGCACAAGTCCTGAAAGTCTTTTCAGCACAGGTCCGTGCCTCACAAACCATTGATACCTGCCCGTGGCTTTCTTACCATAATAAGCTATGGACAGCATGGGGAGGCTCATACCCACTGAGTAAACAAACAGCATCCATGCCCCGTAGGGAACATTACCCACAGAAGCGACGTACGCAAGCACTGCACCAAGAATAGGTCCCACGCATGGAATCCAGAGTACGCCAAGGGACATGCCAAGGAAAAAGCCCCCTAAAAGTCCTCCCTGTGGCATATTTAACTTTGAGTAGCCACTCATGGAGCCAAAGTGCTGCCTGATACCCTGCGTTATTGCGCCTGAAAATTTTATGAATTCCATGTTTATGTCTTCGTCAAAGAGCACTGCGCCCATGCCTATGATGAACAGGATGGCTATACTGCGCAAACTGTCCGCAAAAGCACCGAAAGTTGCCCCGAAGGCAGACACCAGCACACCCATCGTGGTAAAACTGACCGTCAAACCAGAAACTATGGCAAGCGGGCGGTACTTGTGCCCTCCTGAGCCTGAGAATATTATGGGAACTAATGGAAGGCAGCACGGTTTCAGTATAGTTACTATGCCTGCCAGGAAGACCAATACAAGTGATGGTGCTGATGGATCCATGTCTTAAAAAACCAGTCCTGTTTTTTTGTACGATTAAAACCTGTGGTTTACATACGGCGTAAAGTAATATATATCTTCGCCTCACATATCAAAAACAGACCTGACAACCAGCAGGATATTACGCTTCCTCTCCCTGATACGGCGAAGGGTATAAGGGAGCCATTTTTTCCTTGTGGCAAGTCCACCAACACAAACTCGTCATGGGTGGCAATGGCAATTTTTGTGTTATTTTGTTATATTTGGAGTTTAAGGTTGGGATTTCCACATTCTCTTTAAACCGGTTATATTGTCAAAATCACTATCCTGTGAATATATTATTTCGGCTCCTGCAATAAAGGCAGACGCTGCATGTATGGCATCCCGTGGAAGAATCTTGTATTTCCTGATAAGTTCAAGAGCTTTCCATACCACGCTGTCATCAACGTTAATAAATCTAAGATTCGGTATAGTTAAAAAAGCATCAAGGTTTTTCACAGCTATGTCAGTTCCTTTGACTTTGTTTACTTTATAGTATACCTCGTCAAAAGTGAGGAATGATGTGCAGGCAGACATATCCCCATTCTGCACACGTTCAAGCACATCTCGTGACCACTCTCCGGTTTCGGTTTCATCGAGGATTGCGTAGATGACGAGATTTGAATCCAGATAATTCAATTTATCCTCTCTTCCAGTTCTTCATCATATGCTTCGTGCGGGTGGAACTTGAGTTTGCCCATGCCTTTTGCAGTTTCCCTGAAAATAGCGACAGCATCCTGTTTTGGTTTTTCAATCTCGAGTTTGTTGTCGCTTAACTTGAATAGTACATTTGAACCAGGGTATATATTCAGGGCGTGCCTGAATTCAATGGGTATCACAACCTGCCCTTTCGGTCCGACTTTCATTAAGGCTTCCATTTGAGTAATCTCCATTGTTTTGTTTGGTATAACTTGTATTTATACCTGAGTGTAAACTGACGTTTTTTGATATGAACAAATAGGGCTTGGAAAAATCCTGCTCCTGCTCAAATATCAAAAACAGACCTTAGAACAAGCAAGATGTTTCGTTTCCGCTCCCTGATACGGCGCAATGTGTACGGGAGCCATTTTTTGCCATAAGGAATGTAATCCACAACCACAAACCCTTCACTTACAAGCCCGTCCTTGAGGCTTTTCCTTACACCCATAAGCATCTGGAATTCAATTCTTCTGCCATGTGTTTCGTTGACATTTTTTGCTTCATCAATCAAAATGTCGTCATGGGTGGCAATGGCAAATGATGGGCTTTTATAGAAAAGGTAGCCCATAAGCTTTGAGAAATTTATGGTTATCTCACTGTGGGATGTGTAAGCTATCTCTTTATTCTCCCTGTATGCGCCCTTGACAAGACGGATAACTCCACCTGCTGCTGCTATTGTCTTTACGTCTTTCCCGCTTCGCAAAAGGTTTGCCTGTATTGCTATTCCCGTTTTTCTGTATTTTTTGAGGACATCCATGTAAATGTCAATGGTATCCTCAGTGTACGTTGAGTTTTCCATGTCAATCCAGACAAAGATGTCCTTTGATGATGCAGACCCGACAATGGTTTCCACGTTTGACAGGCACTGGTTTTTATCGAAGTCCAGCCCGAGCTGGGTTAGTTTTATGGAAAGGGAGGCTTTTACTCCTGAATTTTTTATGGCGTCAAGTATCCGCAGGTTTTCCTCAAGGTTGGTTTTTGCTTCTTCAGGATTCCTGACATGCTCACCAAGGAAATTGATTATCGCACCAATACCTGAGTTGTTCGCTTTTTCGGCACTTTTTATGGCACTGTCCAGTGTTTCGCCTGCAATCCACTGGCGCGCAAACCTGATTAGAAAGCTCATATTCCCCGGTTAAAATTGGGTTTTGGGATATTTAAGGGGTGTGGTTAAGAACGGTTCAGTTAAAGGTACAGTACATGAAATGCGTTTCTAATTTTGTTATTCACCAAGTCGAGAATAAGTCACTACCTCGGGATACAAGTCCGAGACATCAGGAGGAAGCTCGATGTTTCGAATTTAAATCGATTTCATCGCCGTTTTTTGATTCGATTCAGGCGCAAAAAAACTTAATTCGGGAGATGATTTGAAATTGCATTGTGCCGATAATTTTAATAGCAATTAAAGTAATTGTTTTAATTATGCCTACTACTATTACAATAAATGAGAGAACAAGAGATAGGTTATCAGATTATAAGTTAGGTGATTGGACATTTGACAATGTTTTAAATATGCTTATGGACAAGGTATCAATTGAGGATATAAGCGAGGAACATATCAAAGAACATTACCGCCGTCTTGCAGATTTTAAAGGGATTACAAAAGAGGAATTTAAATCTATAATGAAGGAAAGAATTTCAAGTGGAAGTTGATATAGTTGAGTGGTGTCAATAGCGATATAATTTACCCCATTCTCAGACATTTTTCTGGAATCCGCTGCCTTTTTAGGGCACTGGGGTTTGTTCGCCTTCAGTCACCTAAACCCCGTATTAATGTAACTTAAGATGACTTTCACACCAACTTCACCCAAGTGGTTTCGGCTGCTTATGTTCCGGCAACACTGGCAATTTCGTTGTATTCACCAACAACTGCGCCTCGATTTCCTTTGCGCGCTCAAGTAACAACTCCTTCCCTTTTTGCGTCAGCGCAAACATCGGGACAGACGTACCTGCCTGAACAAGCGGTTTAACAACATCCCTTACGGTACGGGAAGCACACCCTGTTACAATATCCAATAATCCCATAATCCCGGCAGCTTCATTTTCCTTAATTCCTGTAAGATGCGCGCCTATCAATACCAGGTTAATACCATGTTCCTTTTCAATATCACGCAGTTTCCCTGCATCAATAGGAGAAACAACGCTAACCACAATATCCCTGTACCCCAGTTCACAGGCTTTCATTAACCCACTTATCTGGTCGATTGATGCTGTTTCCTTATCAATCACAACACCGCCCATTGCCTCAATTTTGCTAATTACTTCCGGTATCGGCTCTGTTTCCACAAGCCCTGACATCAATGCACCCATGCCCTGGACAAGTACCGGATTATCAGTAACCACAGTCCCTGCGCCGTCACATACTGTAACCGTGCAGTCAATAAGACCGCACCGCAGGGCTGTCATCATAATCTCACTGGCACCGAAATTAACAAACACGCCGTGGTCAAACCGTCTTTGCGGCGTGAACATCCCGATTTCCCGAATCCTGTACTCCATGTTCTTTTTAGCTTCCTCTGCCGTAAGTTTTGAAACGCCTGCGACCTTGCTAAACACCGGACACCACTCGGCAACCGGTTCGCCAACCTCAACAACCTCCCCGTCCTTCACAACCACGCGCGTTTTCCCGAATAATTCCATAACATGAGGCATATCAGTCACCTGTAAATTTATATAACTCAAGCAGCTCAGTCGCCCTGACTTTTGACAGCCTCGTCCCGATAACATCAACAAGAACATCCACATGCTCACTTTTTACACAGTGGAGACTTTCCATTCCATCAAGTATCAGACCTGAAAGGTAATCCAGTTCACTATCTGACAGTTTCATGAGCCTCTGCCCGAAATCTTCAGGTGAACCGGCAAAATGCATCGATAAAGGAGGAAGGACTGACCTGAACTGGTGTCCTGCATGGGCACACATCGGGTCAACCAGTTCAGGCACAAGCTTTTTCAGGATTATGAGGTCATCGGCACTGAGTTTCCTTGCCATTAGCAGCATATTTGCCCGACATATTATAAGGATTCCCCAGGGTTCATCTCAACAACAAAGTGGGTAAGATGAAATATAATTTGCAGAGGCGCATCCGGAAACTAATCTATATATATTTATACGTTAAAATCATAATAGGAACTGAGGTGGATGAATGGAACAAAAAGACATCGGGCTTGCAGTTGTTATGATAATGTCTTCCCTGGTACTGACTTACAGGTGGCTTGAACGCCTCGGAGGGTCTGATATTATTATTGTAATTTCAGCAATGGTACTAATCGGCTCGCTTGCAACAATGATACTCTTCGTTGATATGAGAATCAGGGAACTTGAAACGGTTATCGAATCAAAGGAAAGGTCGCTCAGGATAAACATTCTGGGTGTTGAAGAGAACCTTGAGAAAAAGATGGATAATTTTACCCAGAAGACAAGCGAAAAATTAGGGGATTTCTCTAAGAAGTTTTACCGCTAAAGGCATCTTTCACCATAGCCGTTATTTCCCACATTACATTTTCGGCTTCGGTTGTATCCTGGATTCTCCTTATATCCACGCGCCCGCTCTGGTACATCATAACACTCTTTTCATCAAGTTCATACCTTGCAACTCCAAGTTTTACCGAGCATTTCAGCCCCATAACGCCAGCATTCCTTAAAATCCCGCACAGTTTTTCAATATCCAGTTTTCTGCCGAGGTGGCATTCTGCGATATAGCGGGATGGGTCTTCAACGCATGGGCGGGATAACCTGATTTCCATGCCTGGGTGTTATGTCAGAAGGAGTATATGAACTAAAGGGTTTTTAGGCGGGTTCTGGTGGAATTTAAGAAAGTATTTCTGCCGTGTCAGGAACCTGCCTGATAAACCTGATTAAACGTGCAATCTTTACACGCTTGTCCCTTGGCATCTGGAGGATTTCATCAACCGTATATTCACGCATGCCTACTGTTTCAAATAATGAAAAGTTTGTGTGGATATTTTCGGTCATGCTTTTTCCCTTAAGATTATATCTTTCAGGGATGCATCGGTTTCACAACAATATATTACTGGTTACTACGAATGTGCCCGCTATTTTTTAGAAACGGTTGAAAAGCAGCATTTTAAAGAACGGAAAAGAGGGAAAAAAGCCAGGATACTCCATTCTTCCATCATCTGCCACGCACCCAAACCGGCAGCGTCAAGTGTATATTCTTGTACATAAACCTTTTATATCGTTAATTCAATGAGGGTGAGGTATTATGAAAATTGCAATCCTTGGCGGTACCGGAAGTATTGGAGGCGGTTTGGCGCTCAGGTGGGCTTTGAAGCATGACGTCATAATCGGCTCCAGAAAATATGAAAAAGCCGAATTGACTGCCGATGAATACCGCAAGGTTCTGGAAGAATCATCAGACAAGAGCTGCACTATTTATGGATGCTTGAATGAAGATGCAGTAAAAGAAGCTGAAGTGGTTGTACTGTCAGTACCATATGAACATGTGGCATCTACTATTGAAACCATTAGACCCCATCTGGCGCACCAAATTATCATATCCATCGTAGTGCCAATGGAAAGGGCAGAATTTTTTAGGTATATACCGCCCGCCGCAAGATCGGCTGCTGTGGAGATCAGGAATATGCTTCCAGATAAAGTAAAACTGGTTTCAGCGTTTCACAATGTTTCAGCTCATAAACTCTATAAGACAGATGATGAACTGGATATGGACGTGTTCATATGTGGTGATGACAGCGAGGCAAACAATGTTGTTTCAAAACTGGTCATGGACATCCAAAACCTCAGACCCCTTATCGCAGGTCCGCTTGAAGTTTCATCTATGGTGGAAAGTATAACCCCGTTGCTGGTCAATCTGGCTGTTTTTAATAAAAAGAAACATCTTGGCATAAAATGCGTTTGATGTATGTATGTTGGCAGATACCCGCTGTCCTGAATTGCCAGTGCATGCTGCCTGCTGATATTTGTTTTTAAGTTGCTGTTAAGGTGATTACATTCTGGTTGTGCCTATTGAAAAATAAATTTCATTATACAAACCCATATATAGTACAAGGTCAGTAATGGGGTTCCAACGGTCGGGTTATAATGACCATTTGTAACGAACCATTGCGGAATTTTGTGTGTCTTTCCCCAATCTATTATACCCTGCCTGCATATGATAATATTAAGTTAAAATTGAGGTGAAATGAAATGTCAGAACTTAACCCCTTTGTTATTGCGCAAAGGCAATTGGATGAATGTGCAAGGATATTGAATCTGGACGATAGTGTAAGAGAGATACTAAGAGTCCCGATGCGTGAATTACATGTATCTATACCTGTGCGTATGGACAATGGCAAGATTCGTGTATTCCAGGGATTCAGGGTACAGTATAATGATGCACGCGGACCGACAAAAGGCGGTATCAGGTTCCATCCTGATGAAACGATTGATACTGTACGGGCACTTGCAGCATGGATGACATGGAAAGCTTCCGTTGTTGACATACCGCTTGGCGGCGGAAAAGGCGGCGTTATCTGCAACCCCAAGGAAATGTCACAGGGCGAACTTGAGCGCTTAAGCAGGGCATATATCCAGGCAATATCCCAGATAGTTGGTCCTGAAAAGGACGTCCCCGCTCCTGATGTTTATACAACTCCCCAGATAATGGCATGGATGATGGATGAGTTCTCAAAGATACACCAGAAAAACCAGTTCGGTCTGATTACCGGAAAGCCTCTCGAATTGGGCGGTTCTGCCGGACGCGGCGACGCAACTGCACGCGGCGGCTGTTATACTATCCGTGAGGCTGCAAAGCACGTGGGTCTTGACCTTAAGGGAGCAACAGTGGCTATACAGGGATTCGGCAATGCCGGTAACTTCGCAGCCTCCCTTGTATGTTCGCTTTTTGGCTGTAAAGTTATAGCTGTAAGCGATAGCAAGGGCGGCATAGTAAACGAGGCTGGACTTGTCGGTGAAGCGGTTTTAAAGCATAAGGCAAATACCGGTTCAGTTGTGGGTTTCCCCGGCAGCAAGCCAATTTCCAATGAAGAACTTCTGGAACTGGATGTTGACATACTGATTCCTGCGGCGCTTGAGAACGTTATCACAGATGCGAACGCAGGCAATATTAAGGCTAAGATAATGTGTGAACTGGCTAACGGACCGACTACACCTGAAGCAGATGATATCCTGTACAAAAACGGTGTGCATGTAATACCTGACTTCCTTGCCAATGCAGGCGGAGTGACTGTATCATATTTCGAAATGGTGCAGAACTTCTATATGTATTACTGGGATGAGGAACTGGTACACCAGCGTCTGGACAAGAAGATGACCAGCGCGTACCATGCTACACTCCAGGCATCCAATAAGTACGGCATAAACATGCGCAAGGCTGCTTATGTGGTAGCGGTTGGGCGCGTGGTCGAAGCAATGCGGCTTCGCGGCAGGCTTTAATTCAAGAAAAAAAGGTTGAAGGAGTCTCGATTCCTTAGCCTTTAATATTTAATGTATCCGACCGGGGAGGTCCGGTCGGCTTTTTATTTTTAATTTTCATAGATACTAAAATAAGAAGAAGGAACGCTAAAGTGCGTCCCCGTCTGTCTCACCTGTCCTGATACGCATAACCGCATCAACACTTGTGACGAATATTTTACCGTCCCCTATATTGTCCGTGGATGCAGCCTTCCTGATTGCTTCCATAACCTTCTTGAGATTCTCATCATGTACCACAACCTCGATTTTCGTTTTCGGAAGCAGGTCAACACAGTACTCACGCCCGCGCCACTGCTGGGTTATGCCTTTTTGCTGTCCCCTTCCTTTTACCTCTGTAACGGTAATGCCCGGACAACCTGCCGCATCAAGAGCCTCTTTAACCGCATCAACTTTATTCGGTCGGATTATTGCCTCGATTTTCTTCATGTTATCACCTCTAATCGATTATATATTCAGGATATGCATTCACACCATGCTCTGATATATCAAGACCCTGTACCTCTTCTTTCTCTGATACCCTGAGACCTACCAGTGCATCAAGTATCTTGAACGCTATGTAGGATACCCCGAAAGCCCATACAAAGGCAATTAATATACCCGCTATCTGGATGAGCAGCTGGGAAAAACCGCCATAAATCAGACCCGGGGCTCCGGCGGCGTATGCAGCGTCTGCAAGTATCCCGTTCCCGATACCTACACTGAAGATGCCAACTGAAAGCAGTCCCCAGGAACCGCAATACCCGTGTACAGGTATGGCACCGACAGGGTCATCCACTTTCAGCCTGTTTTCGTTGAAAAACACACCAGCTATCATGATTATACCGCCGATAATCCCGATGACAATCGCAGCCCAGTTCTCAACAGAACCTGCTGGCGCTGTAATGGAGACAAGACCTGCAAGTATTCCATTGGCTGTCAGTGAAGGGTCAGGCTTTCCGGTCTTTTTCCAGGTTATTAGCATGGCAGTAACTGCTCCGGCTGCTGCTGCAAGGAATGTGTTGACAACTACAAGGTTTATGTAAGGGTCGTTGCCGTCAAGGGTACTGCCGCCATTGAAACCTACCCATCCGAGCATCAGGATAAATGTTCCGAGGAATGCCATTGTAAGGTTATGACCTGGTATTGCCTGCGCTTTTCCGTCCTTGAACTTGCCAAGCCTCGGACCAAGTACAATCACACCTGCAAGGGCAGCATAACCGCCAATACTGTGTACCACGCCGGAACCTGCAAAATCATGGAACGCAGCTCCAAGCCACTTAACAAGGAAACTGTCTCCTCCTGAAAGCAGGGCAAGGTCAGCGCCGCTCCATACCCAGTGACCGTATACAGGGTAGATTATTGCTACCATTACTACAGTGAATAACAGGTAGGCTTTGAATTTTGTCCTTTCTGCCATGGCTCCGGAAACTATTGTGGCTCCGGTAGCTGCAAATACCATCTGGAAGAACCAGCTGTTCCATAGTGCATTATCCGCACCTTTCAGGAAAAACTGGTCAGTGCCGAATAATCCTGCAAAAGAGCTTCCGTACATTACAGCCCATCCAACGGCCCAGTAAATAAGTATGCCAATTGTTATGGTCATGGCGTTTTTCATGAGTATGTTTGCGGTGTTTTTTGTTCTGGTAAGACCTGCTTCAACCAGTGAAAAACCGGCGTGCATAAAGAATACAAGGGCACCTGCAACAAGCAGCCAGACGAATGTCAGGGCTGCCTGGACTGCACCTATTTGTTCTGCGTTCTCTTCAGGCGTTACTGCCATTGCCGGCATAGTTAGCATTGCTAATGCTATTATTAAAACCAATACTGAGATGCTTTTTTTGTGTATCAATATATTTTACCTCCCTTCATATTTAATGGGTAAACGGCAACTTACTGTAGATTTAATAATATATATAGTTTCTGCTAAAAAACGATGTTTTTAAATAATATTAAGCCATGAACAGATTTAAGAAAAATGAGAATACATTACCTCCAGCACGTTCCTTTTGAAGACCTTGCAAATATCGAAGAGTGGGCAAATGAGAAACGCCACACAGTTTCAGGGACAAATCTCTTCAATAACGAAAAACTTCCGCAGATGGAGGATTTTGACTGGCTTGTCATACTGGGCGGACCGATGAATATCTACGAGGAAAAGACATATCCATGGCTTGCCGATGAAAAAAAATTCATTGCAAAAGCCATTGCCGCCAAGAAAACAGTCCTCGGTATTTGCCTTGGCGCGCAGTTGATAGCTGACGTTCTTGGCGCAAAAGTAAAACGGAATAGTTTCACTGAAATCGGGTGGTTCCCTGTAAACCTCACGCACGAATCAAAATGTGTGCCGATTTTTACAACCCTGCCAGAGAAGTTCACGGTATTCCACTGGCACGGTGACACTTTTGACATCCCGCCCGGCGCAGTACGGGTTGCGCAAAGTGGGGCATGCAAAAACCAGGCGTTTGTTTACAAAGACCGGGTTATAGGACTCCAGTTTCATCTTGAATATTCACTTGAAAGCATAAAACGGATGCTTGAAAACTGCGGGGATGAACTGGTTGGTGGTGAGTTTATCCAGAAAGAGGATGAAATACTTGCGAAGAAAGGGAGCCTCAGGGAAACAGGTATTTTGCTGAATTCTATGCTGGATAATATTGAGCGGGAATTTCAAGAGTTGAGTGACCATCCTCAATAGATTTTCTTTTTTTTTTGAAATGGTGTTATAATCATTATAGGAAACATATTTAAATGAATATGTTTCTTATACATACATATGGAACACGCAATAAGGGAAGTTCTGGTATCATGGCTTGCAAAAGAGCAGCCGTCTGTCATCAGGCGTGAATATCAGGTCAAACTCTCAGACCAAATAACTGCCCTTATAGGTCCAAGAAGGGCAGGAAAAACATATTTTCTTTACCAGGTGGCAAAAGAACTGGAAGAAAGCGGATACAAGAAGGAGAACATTGCATACATAGATTTCGAAGACATAAGGCTTGCAGGATTAAAACCTGAAAATTACTCTGAACTTATAAAAGTCCTGCATGAAAAGTTTCAGCAAAAGGATGGAAAAATAATCCTTCTTATGGATGAAATCCAGAACCTCGAAGAATGGCAGACATGGGTAAGGACACTTCATAACTCCGGAAAGTACCACATATTTGTAACAGGTTCATCTTCGAAGCTTGCCTCCCGCGAGGTTGCAACCCAGCTCAGGGGAAGGTACGTTTCAAAGTTGATACTACCATACTCTTTCCGGGAATATATTCTTTATCTGGAATTCAAACTGAAAAACCTGGACGACCCTGCTGTAAAAGGCACGTTACTTAAAAACCTGTTATCTTACCTTGCATTCGGTGGATTCCCCGACGTTGTAAAGCAGAAAGAAGATGACTCTAAACTGGAACTTTTAAAGACATACAGGGATACCATATTCTACAGGGACGTTGTGGAAAGATACAGGATAAGGGATGTTTCGTTCCTTGAAAACTTTACCAGTCTTGTAATGGAAAATTTCGGAAAAAACGTTTCACTCTCTAAACTTGAAAACTATTTTAAGAGCCTTGGATTGAAAAAGAGCAAAAAAACCCTGTCCAATTACCTGAAATATCTTGAGGATGCTTTTTTCTTAATTTCGGTACCGAAATTCGGCTATAAGACAAAGGAGAGGGTACAGCAGCCAGTGAAAGTATATCCGGTTGACTCAGGGTTTTACAGACTTATCCCGAGGTTCTCAAGGGATACGGGTTTACTTATGGAAAGCATTACGGCAATTTATCTTTTCAAGTCAGGAAAGGAATTCTTCTATTGGAAGGATTACCAGCAGAACGAGGTTGATTTTGTTATAAAAAATGGTTTTGGTATCACCGAACTTATACAGGTGACATTTGCTTCTGATAGAAAGGACATTCCTGAACGGGAAATCCGGGCTCTCCAAAAAGCAGCAGATGAACTCAAATGCAGTGATTTAACTATAATCACGTGGGATTACGATGATGAAATAAACATTGATAAAATGAAAATGAAATGTATTCCGCTGTGGAAATGGCTGCTCGAATCCTGAAGGTTTTGTCTCAAACTTGACTTTCCATTATTAACTGATCATTCGAAGTGCTTTATACAATCTTCCTTCGAGCACCATATCTTCTAAGTCATTGTAGACTTCATATAATTCTGATTGCTCTACACCTTCGCACCGGCACGAATCATCCTCACAATCATCCTCAAAAGTTTCTATTGCATCTATTTGCTCTGATAACAATTCTTCAAGTTCTTCCTGCTTTTTTATGATATCATCAAGCATTTTCTTTGCTTCAGTCAATGATATTATCTTTTCATCTTTCTTAAGCTTACTATATTGCTTATTCAAGTCTGCTAATTTTTTGGCTTCAATTTTCATTATTCACAACTCCTTGTTATTGGACATTCAGCAAATTATGTTACACTTCCGATAAGTTATTTTTGTATGTTCTTGAGCAGCAGTTTATTACTCTCACTCACAATAACTCCTGGAGCAATACGGGCATCCCGATATAAACTCTGTGCCATCATAACGGTAAAAAATTTGACATTTGCAGTTCCAACAAATACCTTTATACGGTGTAAAGTCGGGTGATTTCGGAAAACATTCATTGTATCGTTCGATTCGTTGAGTAATAAATGTCTGGCATGCTTTAAGGAGACCATATATTTCATCTTTTTTTGCATTCCCACAATCTACCGCTTCACATGGGTTTCTGTAGATTTTCTTAACAGAAGACAATGCTTCGCTAATAGTGAATGCGCGTCCAAAGACAAGCCATGCAGCAAGAATGTGACCTGTTCTGCCGCTTCCACCTGAACAATGTACAACAACTGGTTTTTCCCGTATATCAGACTCCATCAAGAAGGGGATAATTGTTTTTAATAATTTAACCTCATCACATAGATGATAATCCTCTATGGCTGCCCAGCCCAAATTCTTCAGAATATAAGGCTAATAAGTCAATATCATCATAAAGATTGAGTTGATCTTCAGTGAGAAGGCAGCAAATGCGCTTTATGCCCTGCTCCTTCATAACAGCAATCCATCCATTAACTTCATTAATAGAGTAACCCGGTCTTCGAGCGCCGAATGCGATCCGCTCACTTTGAGAAGCTGGTCCAAACTTCAAGGTATCCAGGAGTCTTTTTTCTCTTTCTTGAGCAATTTCTGATCCTTTTGGACTATACCGACTCGCGGAATGACATTCTTTACATATGAACTTTCTTAAATGTTTGCAACTCATGCAAATATCTTCAATTGGAGTATTTAGGCTCCCATGTATGCAATATCCACATGTTCGCGTTCCAGAATATTGGCAGATAGTCTCGCAAGGGTCTACAATCGGTTCTATTTCATGGATCATGTCCTTTATCATTACAGTCTCATTCATTTTCATTTCATTGGCTACAATTATTGCGGCTGTTTCATGATCACATAGACCATTCAACTTTGAGACCTTTTCATCGACCTTTTCCATGAATTCATACCACTCAAGCTTACCTTCAAGCGTTTCAAATACTTCTTCGATATCCTCAAAACTAACCATATGTTTCATTAAAGGAAAATCGGGATAAAAACTTTCTGGTTAAGATCAAAGGAATTCAAGCAATCTCCAAATGGACTCGAAAATTTAGTCTATTTTTAAAATTCGATTTTGCCTAATTAGGATAAATCACTCTTGATTTGTACAATTGAATTGGGTTTTGGGGCAGCCTGCTAAGATTGTCTTAATTTATCCAATAATTGTTCATTTCCAGTTTCGTCTTTGAATTTCCAAAAAGTCCATCCGCTACAAGGTTTATTAGTTACTGCCGTACCAGCAGCAGAAGGAGAAGTATATTCTTTTCCATTAAACACAATTTTATCAGGT
>PGYG01000085.1 GCA_002839545.1 Candidatus Methanoperedentaceae archaeon HGW-Methanoperedenaceae-1 | reverse complement strand
GTTTCACCCTATATATGCCAGTTGCTCATCAGAAGTAGGCGGCATCTGCCCCTGCTCCATTTCCCTGAGTTTAGCCACGATTTTTTCCATCTCAACAGCCCTTTCTTCAAGAGCCTGCATATCGATTTCAATATCAAGCAATGAACTGAGTACTTTCAGGACATCCTGTGCGCTTTTCGGGTCAACAAGGTAACCTGATGTTACGCCCATGAGACAGGCTGCATCAATTCCCCGCTGCGCTCCCAGACCTAGAAGCAGTCCTGAGACGCCTACAATACCGCCGCCAGGCTCGTTAGCTCTGAACTCAACACCGTGTTTTTCCAGTTCCCTGACAAGTTCTATGCTGTTTGCAGCCCCGATGACAGTCTGGTCATCAACAAGCTGCCCGACACCGTAACCTCCAAGCGTGTATATCCTCTCAACCTTGAACTCCTCGGCAATATCAAGGAACACGGAAGACAACTCATAATGCCCTTCTGTTGTGGCGCTCTGGTGGTCACCAACCAGTATCAAAAGGTCATGTTTACCTTTTTTTACCTTATAGGAATATATTTCATTACTGACAAGCCGTGTTGTCCCGTCATTTTCCACAATTACCTGCGGCGGGAAATGCGGAGAATATATTTCCATAATCTTTTCAGCGCCGAGTTCATCAATCATATGCTCGGCAACAAGTTTCCCGACATGCCCGACACCGGGCAGTCCCTCTATGAGAATCGGCTTCTTTAGCCTGGGTTTCTTAAACCGTACAATAGTAGTTTGCATCATAATAGTGTCTTCTTTGCCATTCGTCTGTATTTTCCATACCTGTCTTCAAGTGAGAAACGCGCGGGTCTGGAATGCATCGTCTCACCTGCGCATACAGGACATACCTCTTTGAGTGTATATCTTCCACAAGAACATTTTCTTATTTTTGATACCATATTAACTCCGGGTATCTACCATTAATTAATATCCAGGTTATTCAGGTTTTCGGTTCCTTATTCCTGAAAAACTCGCCGGTTCCACCGGCTTTTTGTACAATTTTAATTGCTGATTCGGATGATTTTTTAAGGACACTTTCCGCTTTTTTATAATCCGGTGCAATAACACGAATCCTGTACCTTGGTGCCCCGACATACGAAACGTCAACTTTTATATCATCCCCGACTTCTTCGTCGGCTTTAATAAGTGCTTTCCTGATAACCTCAATACCGTCAGGATTCGGGCATGTGAGGTTGATATAACCCGAAATATCTACCTGCGGCTTTTTCAGGTTATCATTTGCAACCTGGGTAATCATCTTTGCGATGTCTTCACTGACACCGATTTTCGTTAATGCGGAATCCCCGCCTAACATTGCCTTCTCAAAAGCAGAATAGACATTACCGTATTTATCATAAAAGAGATTTATTAACTTATCCAGCCCTTCCTTCTCGGTTTTAGTGGATTCGGCAACATAATGTATCCATTTATCTGCTTTTTGCTCGTTCTTCCACTCCTGGATTTTCTCCCTGCGCTGGTGTTCGTTTACATCCTTGAGTGAAAGGTCGATGTGCTGTTTAGCAGGGTCAACAAAGAGCACTTTGCATACAATCTTCTGTCCTTCCCTGACATGGTCACGGATATACTTGACCCAGCCAGAAGCCACCTCTGAGATATGTATTAATCCCTCTTTGCCCCCATACTCATCCAGTGCGACGAACGCCCCGAAATCAGTAACTTTTATGACACTGCATACTACGAAGTCACTTTCATCAGGCCATCCGCTTCTTTCCATTATTCCAAGACCTCAACAATCTGTGTCTTAACGATTGCCTTGCCGCCGGTAGATTCGGTAATTGTCCTGCCGCATACAAGACAGCTGACAGTTGTGCATGCGCACCCGAAAACAACCTGCTCGTTCTCACAATCGTTACATTTGACTTTCAAGAATCTGCTTTTAGGTTCCATGATTAATTCTCCACAAGTTCGAATTTCCCTGCCCTGAAACATTTTGGTTTCAGGTGTGCCCTCTTGCATGTTGAGCATCTGTACCTGAGGTTTATGCGTTTTGTGGGCTTGTCGCCTCCGGGAACTTTTGAGAACTTGCCTGAGTTGCCTATGCCGCTATGTCTTGCTTTCTGTCTTACGATGTGTGTCAATGAGGAAGCTTTTCCTTTTTTAACCTTTTCCACCACATGGGGTGTATGGGTTTTACAGAAAGGACAATATGTATTGAATTTCTTGGGTATTTTCATGATAATCACCTTTTAACTGGAATTTGTGTCGCTGCTTTTCGGTTTATTAATGCGTCCGCATTCACCTTTGATAAAACAGCCACATCTTCTTTCATTAAAGTATGGTTACGTCCGTCTGCTCCGACAAATGTCGGAATATCCTTAAGTAAACGCACCAACATGTAGTCTTTGCTTATATCCTTTTTGCCTTCTTCAGGTTTTCCTTCTTCAGGGAGTGTTTCTTTGTGTTTAATCGGGATATTTTCGGACTTTTCGTGTTTTTCGGGTTGCGGGGATGAGTGCGTTGTTTCAATAACAGATGTTTTATTAAAAATCTTATAAGCAAGTTCCTGCCTGTATCCTGTCATAAGTTCGACAATGGAGTTATAGAATTTTTGTTCTTCCAGTGTCATTGAGTCAAGGCTTTCCCCCATGTCATCGGATGAACCGTGAAGATAGGCGATTTCTGCCGTATGCCGTGCTTCCTGTATGATTTTAGTAGTCCTGTTGTAAATTATACTGTCAATCGCTTTCCTGGTTGTCTTGAGACTGTCATCCAGCATAGCGTATTTTGTGCCGTACGGGTCATCTATCTTACGTTTCTCATCTTCGAGTTTCCGTATCTGTCCTGCAACCTTTTCGTAGAAATCGTTTTCAAGGGGAACAAGTTTCTTACGTTTATTCCGTTCAATTTTTAAGATGCTATCAAGGTCTATTCTTGGTTCAGGCATATTCGGCTGCTCCGCGGCACATCAGGTATATTGCCGCATATTCTGGAAGTGTATTGATGCCTTCTGACACTGTAAAGCTTTTTCCTTTCATCTCGACTTTTGAATTCTGGGGTTTAAGTGGGGGGAGAACGTCTATTTCAATCTCCCTATCTTCAAATACCACTGCATCTTTCAAAGGCTCAAATTTCTTAAATTCTGGAATTGTCAATGGAACAACTTTCATACCCGAACCCCCATGCAGGGATAATGGCATGCGGATGAGGCGCTTTATGTCTGCGGTGACTGGTTCGTCTGTATGGCTGCCTCCTAAGTGGACACTATTTTCTTCAATTGCATCATACACAATCGCATCAAACATGTAAGTTACATAAGGGAAGTCTATTATTCCCTTTTCAATCATCTCTAATCCCTCGGCACTTTGTGCAATTTTTTTCATACCCTTTAGTTTGCCAATGGTTTCTCGTCTGATATCCCACAAATCGTTTACTATCAATATGTCACGAACCTTTTCTTTTGGCATTCCAATTTCATTTGCAATTTGCTCAAATCCCATATTGTCTTTTTGCATCTGAATTATTCTTTTAACAATATTGTCTGGAATCTTTTGAATCTGGGACTTTTTATAGTTTTTTATTAAATGTATGGTTTTATTTATTCCATATACTTCGTCATTATTCGAAATGTCTTTCAAAAAGTGAATTATGTAGTTACTAATACGTTTACCCCATCCAAATCCTTCCCCCCCGTCCTCAAATGAAATAATTCTCCGTGGTGTGTCAAGCTCTTTTTTTTTGAATTTTCCTGTGTCATAAACTTTATGTTTTTCGGACTTGAATAAAAACTCAGTTTTTAATCCAGTTCCACCAACATAGTCCACAATCTCCCTCCGTTCAGCGCTCTCAAGCAAAAGCACCTTCGGGTCACGCACGTGGATATGGTAACCGCGCCCCCCAGAAAACACGATACTGATAACGTCTTCGGTAAAACCGAAATCATCGAGCAGGAAATCAAGCAGTTTCATTGTTTCTGCTTTAACGTTAGCAAGCATTTCAGCATACGACCGCGCCTTTTGCGGCAGGTGGTCTGCGTCAAGGTCAAATATAAGGTCTGCGCCCTGCCACTTTTTCTCTTTCATTGTACCTGCGCCAGGATACTCGTAGTAAGCCGCAGAATGGTAAACGTGTGCCGGTACCATACCGCGTATGTATTCAACAGCCTCGCCTGCTGATGAAAAAGCCTTGTGCCTGCGCATTACAATTTCAGGCATCTGGTCAAAAAGGATGAATCCCCATTCCCGTCTTATGAAGTCGTGGGGCATGGTAAGGTCTGAGTTATTGTAATAATCCTGGAACCTTTTCCTGAGGTAATTCTTTGTCCTGAAATTCATCCGGGTTTTTATTGTCCTTTGACTTTAAAACCATAATGTATAATGTTAGTTTTTATTGACACTAATTGTTTCATAAGTGCAGGAACTAATCTCTCTCAGGGCAATACCCAGTAGTAAGAACATAAGGTGCAGTATAGCGATATATCCCAGGAGAATTGACAGGGACAAACCCGGAATATTGGATTTTGATGCTTCTTTTAAGTTATTACTTGTTGATTCCAGATGGTCTCCGATATCGCCTATGTTCTTGGAAATATCAACCATATCATCTGAGAGAACATCAACATCATCACCGATTTCTTTCAGGTTTGTTGAAATTTTTCCCATTTCGTTTGATGTTTTTACGAGATTATCACCGGCATCGGATAATTTATTACCCGTTTCTTTAAGCGAGTTTCCTAAATTTTTTAAAGGCGCAGCAACCGGGGCGAGTGGATGGGTGCCCAGTATTTTAACATCAATCAGGTCTCCTGCACTTTTAGCGAAATCCCCTGCTGATTTCATGAAACTTCCAGCGTTTTGCAGCGGCTCACCTGCGTCTTTTACAGACTGTTTGTTTGTATCCACGATGGTCGCAGTACTTTTTATGACCTCTCCTGCATTTTTCAAGGTGTCTTTACTATTGTATGTTGCATTTGATACTGTTTTTGCAGCTTCCGATGCATCAGATAAAGATACTGCCGCAGCGTTAAGTTCCAGATTAATCCCGCCCTCAAGAGATGGAACCTGTGTTGCTACTACTCCTGCACCGACAAGTCCGATTATACCGAATAAAATCAGTATCCAGCTTATCATTCGTATTATTTTTCCAGTCATTTACACACACTCCTTTTGAATAAATCAATAAGTGCATACTTTATAATGTTATTTAAATTTGTCCACACCCTTGTTACCATAACCTATTTCACGTCCCCGAAGTATCCACAACTGTGTACCATATAACCACCCGCGACTTCAACCTTGACCATACCCTGTCATGCGGACAGGTATTCAGGTGGCAGAAAAACAGAGACTTGTGGACTGGCGTGGTTAACGGCGCCGTGCTCAGGGCAAGGCAGGAAGGTTCGGAACTTATCATAGACTCATCCCTTGACGCCGGATTCGTCATGAACTATTTCAGGCTCGATGACGACATGGAACAAATATACG
>PGYG01000084.1 GCA_002839545.1 Candidatus Methanoperedentaceae archaeon HGW-Methanoperedenaceae-1 | reverse complement strand
GGGCGCACAAACTTGAAGCAGCGCTTAAGACCCCTGCGAAAATATACTACAAATACGAAGGCGTAAGCCCTGCTGGCAGCCATAAGCCAAATACTGCCGTGGCCCAGGCTTATTATAACATGAAGGAAGGAAAAGAACGCCTTGCAACCGAAACAGGTGCAGGGCAGTGGGGCAGCGCGCTTGCGCTTGCAACAACAATGTTCGGTTTAAAATGCAGTGTCTATATGGTTAAAATAAGTTTCCACCAGAAACCTTACCGCAAATCATTGATGCAGTTGTGGGGCGCGGATGTCGTGGCTTCACCGAGTAACCTCACACAATCCGGGAGAAAGATGCTTGAGAAATACCCTGATTCACCCGGAAGTCTTGGTATTGCGATAAGCGAAGCAGTTGAAGATGCTGCAACCCACGATGATACCAACTATGCACTTGGAAGCGTGCTTAACCATGTAATGCTTCACCAGACTGTAATCGGTCTTGAAGCTAAGGAACAGCTTGCACAGGTTGATGAATACCCGGATTACATTATCGCCTCTGTCGGCGGCGGAAGCAACTTTGCAGGAATCACTTTCCCATTCCTTATGGACAAAATAAACGGTTCAAAAGACGTGACTGCCATAGCAGTGGAACCAAATGCTTGCCCGACCCTGACAGCAGGCGAGTTCAGGTATGATTTCGGTGATACCGCCGGTCTGACACCGCTTTTGAAAATGTATACAATGGGACATGAATACGTGCCGCCCGCAATCCATGCCGGAGGGCTCAGGTATCACGGCGATTCACCAATTGTGAGCCAGCTCTATGCTGATAAGATAATCGATGCAGTTGCATACAGGCAGACAGAGGTATTTGAAGCCGCAGTTACCTTTGCACGAAGCGAAGGAATTGTTCCGGCTCCTGAATCATCCCATGCCATAAAGTGCGCTATTGACAAAGCACTTGAATGCAAAAAGACAGGCGAGGAAAAAACAATACTCTTTAACCTGAGCGGGCACGGGCACTTTGATATGGGCTCATACGACAGTTACTTTAGCGGTGACATGAAGGATTTAAGTTGAACTTTATTGACCTGCTCTTTGGAAAAAAAGAGAAAACACCGCAGGAAATAGCGTTTGAGGGGCTGTCAGGGTGGCTTGAGCCTGGGTCTGAAAAGGTGCTGAGGGATGCTGCTAAGAACGCGGCACCTGTTTTTTCACGTATTGAAAAGGCACTGGCTGAGATTAAAAAAAGCAACGATGAGCTTGAAAAAGCCCAGCCTGTGGGGAAATTCCACCTGAAAATGGTGAAAATCACCACAAGCAACAGGGACAACATGGTTAAACAGGTGAAAATGCTTATTGACAATATTTCCGTTCCCGGCTCAACCGACATAAAAACCATCAAGACATTTCATGAAAACGCCACGCATAACCTTGTTGTGTGTCTTGATAACATGATGAAAAGCCACCAGTATGCAAAAATTGTGTATCCTGAGGCTTCAAAAGAGGTAATTGTAAAGGTAAATGTACTGAGGCGGCTGCTGGATGAACTTATCGAGCCGCTGAACGAGAATAAAGAGCTGATTAATGCTTTTGAAAAAGCAGATAATACAATACAGGCGATTAAACAAACGCTGTCCGGTATTGGAAAAGGCGGGAAAAGCATAACAGGACTGGAAGAAACTATCGCCCTTTTGAAAAACCAGCATGGAAAAACACAGCACTCCCTCACATTGCTCATGGAAAGCGAGGCATGGAAACAATACGAGAAAGCAAAAGACGAACTTGGAATCCTTGAGGGGAAAGCAAATGTGGGCGAAGCGAAAATCAACGCACTTGTTTTGCCGTTAAGTGCGGGTCTTAACAGGTTAAAGCAGTTAAGCGACAGCGGAAGACACACACTTAGCCCTGAAACAAAACATGAGCTTCAGGCGTGTTGTTCAGACCCGAAAAATGTCAATCCTGGGTTCTTTGCCGGGTTTAAAAACATAATCGAGAGTGATGTCCTTAACCTGTCACATGATAAGAAAAATAAAATGCTGGAACTGGTAAATCCGGTTATATCTTCTATCGGGCAGTTACAGGAAAATTACCGTATTGCAGTACAGGATGTGGAAAATAAAGAAAAAGAACTTTCATGTGCTGATATTTTCCATGACGAAAAAACGATGACGAATGAAAAAGCTGCATTACAAAATAAAATTGAAACATCCGAAAAAGAGCTTGAAACAGCTAAAAAACAGCTTACTTCCCTTAAAGATGCTCTTGTATTGGAAAAACAGGAATTACAGCATATTATTTCGTTCATTGACAGTAATGTGAGGGTATCCTTTTAATACAATAAAGACAGAAAATACAGCGAGGGAAAAAATGTCAGAAATTGTCAGGGAATATTTAATTGAAACGAAACGCTACTTGAAAGACGGGAAACCACAGCATGACGAGTGGATAAGCAACAACGAGAATATTAAAATCGAGCACAATTACCTGCGGTGCATTCCAACAAGAGGAAAGGATGAAGGTAAGAGGTTATACATTCCTTTCGATAACATTTTCGTTGTCAGGGAAATGTGATTCTGTCCATCACAATTGCCTGTATAACACCTAACATTCCGTGCTAAACTATCAGCCTTTTTTTCATCAGGTTTACTGCCAGCACAAACAGCACCAGCGACACCACAACAATCCACAGCAGGCTGAAAAGAATAAACTCACCCGGCGCGGCAAGCGTTAGTGAGCGCACGATACTTACAACATGCGTAAGCGGCAGTGCTGCAATCGCAAAATACCGCACAGGGTCAGGGAGAACAGAAAGCGGGAAAAACGTACCGCTGAAAAGGAACATGGGTGATATGAACAGGAACGAAGGATAATTGAGTGTATTTATGTTCGGGGATGTTGCAGTGAAACACATGGCAATCGATGCAAAGAGAAGCCCGCCTAAAAAGGAAAACGGAATTATCAGGAGCGATGAGGGAAATTCGATTAACCCGAAAAACGAGATTACAACCAGCATTATTACCGCATTTATGAAACTCCGGGTAGCGCCCCACAGTATCTCGCCTGCTATTACTTCTTCGATACTGAGGGGTGTTGCGATTATGGCATCAAAGGTCTTCTGGTAGTACATGCGAACGTATGAGCCGTAAGTACACTCGAAAAAAGAGGAGTTCATTATTGAAATAGCGATAAGGGCAGGCGCAATGAATCTTGCATACGAAATACCGTCAATGTCCTCTATGAAAGTGCCAAGCCCGAACCCGAGTGCAAAAAGATAAAGCAGCGGCTCAATGAAAGGCGGGACGAAATTCACTTTAAACGTTTTCATGAATACATCCCAGTTCCTGAGCCAGACCTTGGATACCATTCTGCTGAGTTTCGGTATTTCAAAATACGCCATAATCACTCCCTGAGTTTTCTTCCGGTAAGCTTGAGGAATACATCTTCAAGTGTGGCAGAGCGTGCGGTTATCTTGCCGAGGTCACAGTTGCTAAGAAGTGCTGCGGTCATTTCCCTGGGATGATTTGTATATATCTGTATCATCCCGCGCACCACTTCGTATTTAGTGCCCTCCCTCTCAAGACACTTTATTGCAGCAGGGTTTTCCTCCACTTCCACAATATCTGTCCCGATGTACTTTTTTATAAGGTCATCCGGTTTTCCTTCCACAAGTATCTTACTCTGGTTCATTATAACAAGCCGGTCGCATAACTGGGAGGCTTCATCAAGATAATGCGTGGTGAGCACAACCGTAATTCCCTGCGCCCTGAGGCTTTTCAGTTTATCCCATATAAGATGCCTGGCTTGCGGGTCAAGACCTATTGTTGGCTCATCAAGGATAATGAGGCGGGGTTTGTTGATAAGCCCTCTTGCAAGTACCAGCCTGCGCTTCATACCGCCTGATAAGTATTCGATTATTGTGTCTTTTTTCTCTTTCAGCTGGACAAAATCCAGAAGCTCTTCGGTCATCGCTTTTGCGTCAGCATGGGGTATATTGAAATAGCGGGAATAAACCATGAGGTTTGCATATACTGAGAAATCAGGGTCAAGGTTGCTATCCTGCGGCACAACTCCCATAAGTTTCTTGATTTCCCTGGGGTGGGTATCCACATCCATCCCGAAAACCTCAAGTTTCCCTCCTGTTTTCGGGGAAACGCACTGTATCATTTTCATGAGTGTTGTCTTGCCTGCGCCATTTGGTCCAAGGAACCCGAACACTTCCCCTTCGTTTACTGAAAAGCTCACATCATCCACTGCCACAAAGTCGCCGTACTGCTTTCTTAATCCGTGGGCTTCAATTACCGGAACTTCAACCACCACCAATTATAGATGTGCAGGATTATATTTATTCTCATTCACGTACTCAACCGCATTCCTGAATATCGCAGCGCCAGCGCCTTCTTCCGGCAGGTCTTCCCGCGTCCATGCAGGATGGTTTGTCCTGTGAAGGAACGCCTCAGGATGCGGCATCATGCCGAAAACCCGTCCGGTTTCGTCGCAAATCCCTGCAATGTTATCCACAGAGCCGTTGGGATTTGAGGGATACCCGGCAGGATTCCCGTTTTTATCAACGTATTTGAATGCGATATGGCTGCCTGACTTTAATCTTTCAAGAACAGAATCATCCTTTACAACGAATTTCCCTTCACCGTGGCGCACAGGAAGGTAAATCTTCTCAATACCTTTCGTGAACACGCATTTTGAATCCGCATTGCCTTCAAGGTGAACCCACCTGTCCTCGAACCTGCCTGAATCGTTGAACGTGAGTGTCACGTCCTGTTTTTCATAGTTGCAGTCAAATGCGGGGAGAAGCCCCATCTTTACCATTGCCTGGAAACCGTTGCATATTCCGATGATGAGGTTGCCGTCATCAATGAACTGCCGTATCCGGTAGCCGATGTTGTACCTTACCATGTTGGCAAGCACTTTTCCAGAAGCAATATCGTCACCGAATGAGAACCCGCCCGGAAACGCCATAATCTGGAACTCGGAAAGGCTTCGTTTACCGTTTATGAGGTCTGTGAGATGAACGCGCTCAGCTTCCGCACCTGCAAGCCTGAAGGCATACTGTGTCTCTATGTCGCAGTTTATGCCGTATCCTGTGAGTATTAGGGCTTTTGGGGTCATTTTGTTATCCTGGATTTGTCATTTCTTACTTAAATCTGATTCTTTTGCAAGTTTAATATTAAAAATATCAATCGCCTCAGTTGAACCAAGTGCCTGAATGTATTTTCCTGCATCTTTCTTTGTTGGCGCATCATCGGTAATCAGAACACAGTCATATTTTTTTGCTGAAAATATAATCGGTCTGTCAGATTTATCACTTGAATTGATAGTTTTAAACTCTTCCCTTGATGGAGTTTTGACAATTTCTATTTTTGCCCGGAGAAACTCTATGATTTGATTTATATCTGCCTTGTCGAATGAATAAATGTCCTCCAATATCTTTCTTGTTTCTTTAATAACATACTCATTGGTCACCAATTGTATATTATTTTGAAGCAATATGGATAAGCTGGATATGTGCGCCCTTCTATCCCGCAACAATGAATTCAGCAGGACATTTGTATCCAGGAAGAGCTTAATCATCCCCGAAGGTCTCCTTGTAGATGCCCTGTCGAGTGCTTCGTATATCCTTTAATATTTTATCTTTTGTGAGATTTTTCGCCTTTGCCTGAGATTGCAGTCTTAAGAAGAGTTCAGGTATTTCCGGTGCTTCTTCCCGAAGCAAATGTCTTGCAGCATAGCGTAAAAAATCCGAGCGTGTAGTATATAGACCCGCTGATATTAAAGAGTCTATTATCTTGAGTTCTTTGCCTGTCATGCGGGCGGTTACTGATGCGTTGGATGATTCCATGTTGTATGTATATAATTACAACAGGTATTTAATGGTGTCGTGGATATTTTTCGTATATATCTTTATCTAAACTCACAATTGTGTTAATTTCTACCACCACAATGTTTTCTGCCACGCATTTTTCAGTTCATCAATACCAGCGCTCAACACGCTCTTCCCATTTTCAGTAACAACGAAGTCTTTTTCTGCCGTAACAATACCAATATCTGAAAACACATTACCTTCCAATATCTTATCGAACTTCCCCACATTATCAGGCGACACTGTAACAACAAAACGGCTCTGGGATTCGGAAAACAAAATATTGTCCGCGCGTTCCACGTTTTCAACAGGAATATTTCCAATTTCGATACTCATGCCAAGCCCGCCCGAAAACGCACTTTCAGCCAGAGCAACGCCAAGCCCGCCGTCAGAGCAGTCATGGCACGAGGCGACAACGCCTTCATGGATTGCTTTTTCAAGTGCGATGTAGAGTTTTTTTGCAGTTTCAGCATCCACTTTCGGAACATTATTTCCTGTAAAACCAAGCGAAGCATAATACTCAGAACCTCCAAGCTCATCCTTTGTCACACCAAGGACGTAAACCCGGTCTCCGGTTTTCTTGGCATCCATAGTAACAGCTTTCCTGGCATCCTGAATTTTCCCGACAGTCGAGAAAAGAACTGTTGGCGGAATGGATATTTTCCTGCCTCCAATCTGGTAATCGTTCTTCATGCTGTCCTTTCCTGAAATGCAGGGGACGCCATAGGCTTTCGTATAATCATACAGTGCCATGTTCGCCCTGACAAGCTGTGCCAGTTTATACTCACCGTCAGGATTCTTTTCGGATTTCACAGGGTCGCACCAGCAGAAATTATCAAGACCTGCAACATGGGAAAGCGAGCCGCCAACTGCTATATGGTTGCGCACAGCTTCGTCTATGGCGCATGCTGTCATATGGTAAGTGTCAATATCGCCGTACCTAGGACATATTCCGTTTGCCACAACAACGCCTTCCATGCTGTCAAGTAACGGGCGCACAACCGCGGCATCACTCGGTCCGTCGTTTGTCAGGGGCTTTACCACAGAGCCTGCCTGCACCTCATGGTCATACTGCCGCACCACATACTCTTTTGAGCAGATATTAAGGCGTGAAAGAAGTGTTTTTAATGCATCTGCAAGGTCAACGTCACCGGGGTTTGGTTCATCGAATCCTGGCTGCTCCCACCGTGCCTCAAGTTTCATCGGGGCAAGTCCGCCGTGCAGGAAATCCATATCAAGGTACGCCACGGTTTTATCCCCGTACATTACATGGAATTTCCCGGAATCGGTGAACGTGCCGATAACTGTGGCTTCAACATCCCTTGTTTTTGCAAGTTCAAGAAGTTCATCCACCGAATCCGGCGGCACTGCCAGCGTCATCCGCTCCTGCGATTCTGATACAAGAATTTCCCACGGGTCAAGACCAGGGTATTTCAGCGGGCATTTTTCAAGGTTAAGCACACAGCCGCCTGAAAGCTGCGCCATCTCGCCAACTGATGACGAAAGACCGCCTGCACCGTTATCAGTGAGGGTATTATACAATCCCATGTCCCTTGCTTCAAGTATAAAATCAACCATCTTCTTCTGGGTTATCGGGTCGCCTATCTGGACAGCAGTAACAGGTGAGTTCTCATCAAGTTCAACAGACGAGAATGTTGCGCCGTGTATTCCGTCCTTCCCGATTCGCCCGCCGGTCATTACGATAAGGTCACCGGGAGTTATTTCCTTGATGTGGGTGGGTTTACCGTTAATTTGCGCAGGCATTATCCCGCCTGTCCCGCAGTACACAAGCGGCTTGCCAAGATACCGCTCATCAAAGACAATACAGCCGTTCACTGTCGGGATACCGCTCTTGTTACCCCCGTGCTCAACGCCTCGCCTTACGCCTTCAAATATCCTCTTTGGATGCAACAGCCGCGGCGGCAGCTCCTTATCGTAAAAAGGCGAGGCAAAACAGAAAACATCAGTATTGAATATAAGCCGCGCGCCAATACCAGTACCCAGAGGGTCACGGTTCACGCCAACAATTCCTGTGATGGCTCCGCCGTAAGGGTCAAGGGCTGACGGCGTGTTATGCGTTTCCACCTTCATTACAAGGTTATGCTCGTCATTGAACTTTATTATCCCGGCGTTATCCGTAAAAACAGAAACAAGCCATGGTTTGTTAATTTCACGTGTTGAGCTTTTAATGAATGTATTGAACAGTGAGTTTATGGTTTTTGTTCCTTTTTCATCCGTATATGTTATTTCTGCGTTGAATATCTTGTGCTTGCAGTGTTCTGACCAGGTCTGCGCCAGCACTTCCACCTCAACATCAGTAAGCAGGGACAGACCGAATTTTTCCCGCTCCTGCCTGACATCTGGCTTATTCGAATATTCCTGTATGGTTTTCATCTCTGGAATGTTAAGGGCAAGAAGACCTTTCCTGCTTAACTCTTCAAGTCCAGTATCACTTATATCAAGATTTATTTCCGAAACAGAAGGTGTGTGTTCCCCCTTTACAACAGGGAGCGGAAGCTGTATCCCTTTTTCCTTATCCCATTCATCCATGCTGACGATTTCCCACCGCTCAATCAGGGTATTGGCAAGAAGACCGCCTGCAATAAGTTCTGCGTCACTTCGTGTAATATCGCCTTTTATAAGGTATTGTCTTGAAAAAAACACGGCTTTTATATCGGTCTTCAGGACATCACTTGCTGCCTTTTTCGCTGTTCCCCCGACATTATCAGTAACTCCGGGGCGGAAACCAACTTCTATAAGCCATGAAAAATCCCGTGCCAGCGGCTTGCCCGAGTAAACCTGTATAATCGGGTCGGCAAAAACCTGCCCACCGAGAATCCGCACCTGCTCATCTGGAAGTGGGCGCTCAAACGTGTAAACATCAATTGTCCTGACAGAATCAACACCGAGGTTCAGGTCTTCAACAATCCGTTTCCTGACAGCTTCACCCAGCGCATCCCGCGTCGTTTCATTAAAACTAACTTCAATTCTTGAACCCATTTAAGTCCTATAATAAGGAAGATGCTATAAAATAATTTGCAATTTGAATCAAGCCAGAAAAACACCCAATTGAAATAGGTAATAAACCCCACTCCCCAACCTGCCCTTTAACACTTTTCCCTCAAACTTCACAATTATGAAGTTGTAATTCATACATAGTAGTACTACTCCTAAATAACCTGTTACTACTCAAATATTACTAAAAAACAAACCTTATATTATTTATTTAATTTAAACAACAATTTTTAAAAGATATTTATTGATTTTAAGGAATTTTAAATACTTAAACTTAATACAAAGTTATTATAATCAATATTTTAGTTTTATGGCGTATTATCTACAATATCAAAAAGCTTATATGGTATTATTTCAGTATTAATCTAGTAGCACTGGTGTTATGGTAATAAGGAAAAATATCTCCCTCGAAGAGGAATATATCAACAAACTTGAAAAACTTGTAGAAATAAACGGGGGAAACCTGAGTGCCGCTATAAGGGATGCCATCGTCATCAGTGATGCGGCACTTCGGCGGTACGGCAGTGTTGACTCTTCTATATCAGGAATATCATCAAGTGAAAAGGAAATAACTTCAAGGGAACACTCCATTGAAACAGGTGAAAATGTACTGCTAAGCAGCCCTATTTTCGCATGGATGTTAAAAGGAACAAAAGGTATGCTGCTGGACAAGGAACTCCTTAACGAACTTCTTGACCCATTGAAAATAAAAACGACTACAGAGCTTGACGGTCTGGTAAACGTGCTGAGCCACGAGTCCGGATGGAACTGCAAGGTGTCAATTTACTGTATAGACATCATCAACCCGAAAACTGCCACTGTCGAGATAAGGGGTGATAATGAACTATACCGCGATTTTGCGGCGCAGCTTGTTGTAATGTTCCTTGTAAATAATAAGAACCTTGACATCGATACAGTGCACAGGAGGGCAACATCCATCCGTATTGACCTTAAAAGCAGGTCAGAAGGAGCAGAGCCTGAAT
>PGYG01000083.1:8343-13923 GCA_002839545.1 Candidatus Methanoperedentaceae archaeon HGW-Methanoperedenaceae-1 | reverse complement strand
GAACAGGACATACGGCGGCGAAATCGTGATTGTCGGTGCAGGACATTCGGTTCCAGGACTTGACGAGGATTTTGTTGGAAAGGATGTCGGGTACAAGGGCAGCGTAACCCTCTTGCCTGAGAAAGCATTCGGGAACAGGAACCCTGAGCTTATTGAAACAATACCCTTGAAGAATTTCCCAACTCCGCCGCAGGTAGGCGGGACAGTCCAGACGGAAGGAAGGTTCGGCACTGTTATCCGCGTCATCGGGCGGATGGCTACTGTTGATTTTAACAGGTACCTTGCAGGACAGTCAGTATCATACGACTACGAAATTCTTGAAAAAATCGAGGATGCTGAAGGAAAAGTATCAGGTCTTCTTGCGCTCTACCTTGGCATGGACTTGCCTGTTGTAATAGACGGCAGTGTTTTAACAATCGGGATCGAGCCTGCGTTGACTTATAACCAGTCATGGCTCATGGCAAAAGGCAGGATAGCCCGTGAGATAATCGAAACCACGGAAATTACAGAAGTCCTTCTTGTCGAGAAATATTCAGAGGAAGATTTCAAGCCGAAAACAGCAGCGGAATAACCTTAAAACAACATCGGCTTAAGTACTTCCCATAAAATCAATATAACTATTGAACCCTCAAGCACGAGAGCTAATTGCCCTGTGGAAAGCTCTCTTGCAGTGGTGTAGAGTTGCTGCAGGGAATCAATCTTGTGCTGCACCACTTTTTCAAATTCCCAAACCCCAAGGGTGTTTAGCATTTTCTGGTAGACTGACTGGTAATACCAGTCCGACGTTATCTTATGAGGATTCATCAGGTCTTCAATATCATCAAGTATTACAAGCCCTATCTGGCTTACTTTCAGCAGGGATTTTTCAAGTTTCCTTGGTGTATTGGTGAGGAAATAATACCTTGAATTCCTGAGTTTGGTTATTGCGTCAAAAGCATTAGCAATTTCAATGTCAATCTTCCTGTCATATATCTGGAATAAAAGCAAGAGTGATATCGCCAGTTCAAGCAGTTCGCGAAGTTCCTTGAAGTAATCCTCGCATCCGAGAATAAGTACTGCCTCTGTGGAAGCAAGAAAAAGTTCTTCATCATAATATGACAGGTCGTTTGCAAGTTTTTCTGTAATCTCTTTACTGTGCAGTGCCCTGGTGGAAATCTCACCTGACAAAAAATGCGTGATTACCTCACCATACTGCTCTTTCAGCTCTTTCTGGTCAAGTTTGGGAGTGAATTCTGTTAGTTTCAGGAGCGTGTATCTCTTTGCAACTGTTGAATATGACCCCGTCTCGCCGGGATTGAGTTTTTCGCGAATCTCATTGATTTTTTTGGTGGCAAATGACTGGAGCTCCTGCCCGTCCACGGTAATCGTGTTGGATTGAAGCGCAACAAGTATATCTTTGAATAATATCCTGTCCTTGAGCTCGATTTCCGTCCGAAGGAGCGTTACACCTGCGATAAAAACATCGGCATATATATTTGTGCTGCATGTGATTTTATCACTGCCGGCAGCGATTACTGCAATACCTTCCGAGTATTTCACTTCAATGGGTTTATTCCATCTTTCCGCGATTACATCCGAGCCTATGAATTTTATTAACTGGTTTTTATCCACTTTCGCGCCATGCCCGAAAGCCATAAGTATGGTGAGTTTGCCGTTTAAAATCGTTAAATCGCCTGCTGTACCCATGTAATAAAATATGATTGAAAAGTATATATAGATATTATATCGGCATTATTAACGGCTCCCCTGTCATCTCAGCCGGTTTCTCAATTCCCAACACAAGAAGGATGGTCGGGGCAATATCTGCAAGTATCCCGTCCCTGGCATGGACACCTTTTCCACAGAAAATAAACGGTACCTTGCATGTGGTATGCGCGGTATGCGCACCGCCGTTTTCGTCCATCATCTGCTCCGCATTCCCGTGGTCGCCTGTAACCATCATAAGCCAGCCTGCTTTTTCAACTGCTGAATAAATTTTGCCGACACAATCATCCACAGCCTCCACTGCTTTCACAGCAGCCTCGAAAACGCCTGTGTGTCCCACCATGTCAAGATTGGCAAAATTCACGATGACCACATCGTAGCTGTCCGATAATACCGCTTTTACAACTTCGTCCGCTACCTTATACGCGCTCATTTCAGGCTGCATGTCATAAGTCGGGACTTTCGGTGATGGCACAAGAAGGCGCTCCTCACCGTTAAATGGCTTTTCCTCACCGCCGTTGAAGAAGAATGTCACATGGGCGTATTTCTCGGTTTCCGCAATCCGAAGCTGCCTGATGTGGTTACGGGATAACACTTCGGAAAGTATGTTTTTAAGCACATCTGGCGGGAAAGCCACAGGCACGCCAAAGGTCTCATCGTATCTGGTAAAACACACAAAATATGTTTTCGGGTTTGCCTTCCGCTTGAATCCAGGGAATTCCGGGTCAATAAACGCGCGGGTAATCTCACGGGCACGGTCTGAGCGGAAATTAAAGAATATAACAGAATCGTTATCTGAAATAACAGACACGGGTTTTTTGTCTTTTACAATAACCGTGGGCGCAACGAACTCATCGTTCTCACCCCTTTGATAGGCATTTTCAAGAGCTTCGCCTGCGGTTGCGGCAGTTTGTCCCTGACCTGATGCCAGTGCCTCGTATGCTTTCTCCACGCGCTCCCATCTCTTATCCCTGTCCATGGCATAATAACGTCCTGAGATGGTTGCGAATTCCCCGCCAAGTTCTTTCATGTTTTTTTCAGCGTCTTCAATGTAACCGAGGGCGCTTTTCGGGGGCACGTCCCTGCCGTCAAGGAACGCATGGACAAATACCTTTTTGATGCCGTGTTCTTTTGCCATCCGAAAAAGCGCATACAGGTGGGTATTATCGCTGTGCACGCCCCCGTCTGATAACAGCCCCATAAGATGCAGGGATGAATTGTGTAATTTGACGTTTTCCATAGCATCAAGAAACGCCTTATTCCTGAAGAAATCACCATCACGAATGGAGCTTGAAATCCGTGTCATGTGCTGGTAAACAACCCGTCCTGCCCCGATATTCAGGTGCCCGACTTCTGAATTTCCCATAAGTCCGTCTGGTAATCCCACGGCTTCACCCGATGCCTCAAGTTGTGAGTGCGGAAAACTTGAGAAAAGCTCATCAAGGTTTGGCGTGTTTGCAGACACAATCGCATTTCCTTTTATGTTCCCGCTTACACCGAATCCATCGAGTATCATCAAAAGAATGGGCTTCTTTTTAATCATCTGTTCTTAATTCTCTTGATAGGCGTATGTAATTATCGGATTATAGTACCATAAGTATTTAAAAAAGTATTAACTATTGTTTATAGATGTTTGACCTTATACCGCAGTCATTCAATAATATGGAACTCGATTTTGATTTCCTGCAAAAATTAGCCCTTGCCACACTCATCGGGATTCTTATCGGCATCGAGCGCGAGCACAGGCGCAGCGAGGGCATCGAGTTAATAGCAGGCGTCCGCTCGTTTACCCTTTCCTGCATTGCGGGCATGCTTTCATCGTATCTGGCACAGACAATTCATGTCGGAATCCTGCTGGTCTCACTTTCATTTTTTGCAATAATTTCACTTCTTTTCATATACGTGAAAAACGTGGTAATGAAACAGCCAGGGATAACCGGACCGATAGCTCTTTACTGCACGTTCCTGCTTGGAATCCTCATATCTTATGATTACTACCTGCTTTCTGTCGTGGGCGCAGTTATACTGACGCTCATTCTTGCAGAAAAGCGCCCGCTTCATTCATTTGCCACGCATCTCACGGATGATGAGATACTCAGCGCTGTCAGGTTCATGGCAGTTGTATTCATACTCTACCCGATAACTCCCGATGAGCTGTTCCTCGGTGTCATCAATCCGAGGTGGATTCTTCTCATTGTGATATTTGTATCGTCTGTCAGTTTCATCAGTTTTGTTATAATGAAGCATGTGGGAACCGGGCGCGGTATATTCCTGTCCGGGCTTCTTGGCGGACTGGTAAACAGCGAGGCGACCACAGGCGCTCTGGCATCACTGGCGCGGAAAAAAACCAGGCTCGTTGAAGCAGGTTATGTCGGGATAATCCTTGCCAACGCTTCCATGCTTATAAGGAACCTTGTTATTGCATTTATCGTTGACCCGTCAGGCAGGGTTGTGTGGCTGATGGCACCGCCCCAGATTGCCATTACATTGTTTGCCGTTGGCACGGTAATAAGCTCAAGAAAAGACGCAGCTGTGGACGAGGTAATCAAGTTACAGTCACCGTTTGGCTTATCTCCTGCCATCAAATTCGCACTCGGTTTTGCAGGCTTGTCCGTTTTCTCAAAATTCGCCAATGTGTGGGCAGGACTTGCAGGAGTTTATGCAACCGCTCTCGGTGGTTTCATCAGCAGTGCGGTAGTAACCGCATCTGTAACAGCACTTGCAGTAAGCGGTCTTGTTCCGTATAGCACGGCAGCCATTACAGCGGTTCTTGCAAGTATAATAAGTACGGGCATGAAAATGATACTTGTCAGGTGGTCAGGTCCTCCGAAGCTTGTTGAACTGGTAAACAGGGCATTTATCCGTTTTATCATCGTTGGTGTGGTTGTTGTGATTATATGGGGCTTTTTCATAACCTGAATTTATAAATTAATAAAACCATTATTCAATCATGTTTGAAAATATCAGTACGACTGACTTTTTCATTCTTTCGGGGGCAGTGGTTTTCCTATATATCCTGATGTATCCGCAGTTCCAGATGCGTTCAGCCCGGAGGAAAAGGATTAGCAGTATAAGGGAAATGGAGAAAAAATGGGGAACGAAAGTATTGACAATGATACACCGAAAAGAAGCGATTTCCATGTTCGGGGTGTCGGTGTACCAGTATATCGATATTGAGGATGCGGAAGAAATCCTCCGGGGAATCAGGGAGGCAAAAAACAAACCTGTTGACCTGATAATCCACACGCCCGGCGGTCACCTCCATGCTTCTGTCCAGATAGCACGGGCACTTAAGAACCACACGGCAAAAACCCGCGTTTTTGTCCCGCATTATTCCATGTCCGGCGGCACCATAATTGCACTTGGCGCTGATGAGATTATCATGGATAAGGATGCCTCGCTCGGTCCTGTTGACCCGCAGGTTGGCGATATGCTGCGCGGCGTGTTCCCTGCGCCGTCATGGCTTCATGTCGCAAGGAAAAAAGGGCTGGAAGCGGATGATGTCACGCTGATGATGGGTGACATATCCGAAAAGGCGCTGAATTTCACAAGGGATGTGCTGAATGAACTGCTGGATGGCAAATTCGATGATAAGGATAAACAGGAAAAGGTTATCGATAAACTCTCAGGCGGTGAGATGATTCACGCCCAGCTTATATCAGCCGGGGATGCAAAAAAGCTCGGACTGCCTGTTTCCACGGAACTGCCGCCTGAAATCCACGAGTTCATGAAGAATTACAGGGCAATAAGACCTAATGTGGAATATGCAGAACATTAAAACCCAAGCCCTGTAAGTTTTTCCCGCGCAAGCTCGCGTTTTTCCTGGTGGTCTTTCAGGAATTCCTCCATAAGCCCGGCTGTGTATTTCTTGCAGTT
>PGYG01000083.1:0-8263 GCA_002839545.1 Candidatus Methanoperedentaceae archaeon HGW-Methanoperedenaceae-1 | reverse complement strand
GCCTGATGCCGGCTCTTCTGTCAGCCCGATAAAACTGTCAGGCACACTGCTTGACATCTTGCCGCCTTGCAGTCCTGTCATGAACTTGTGGTAGGTGGAGGCAGGAGGCATGAATGCGTATCCACCGAGTTTAAGTTCAACCGCTCTCGTAATTTCTTGAACTTTTGGTAGTAATTCTTCAGGAGATGATGTTACACAGGCAATTTCTATATGACCTGTATATTCATTGTAACTATTTACTTTATCTTCAACCGAGATTCCCCTTTTTAAAACTATTTTTTCTTGAATTAGGCGTTTTATAAGAATTTCAAACTGGTGTTGATTTTTAACAAGTTCTTCTGCTGACAATTTTGAATATATGCCAATAATCCCTTTAAATTCTTTGTGGTTTTTAGTAATAAAATTAAATCTGTTTACTTTATCAGCCAGCCCGCGCGTCAGCCTGATATGCGGGTCCTGGTCGGCGCCCACGGGAATCACAACAGGACGGGGTCCGCCGAATTCCAAAAGCTGCGGCTGGAGTATGTCAGCGTCTCGCCGTTAAAACCGTAGATGGCAGAAAGTTCCGAAAAGTTGGCTTTTATGCCAAGCTCGAATGATAGGTTCCTGACAGCAGGTGAACGTGACTGGAAATAGATATGCCCGTGTTCTCCCGGCTCAAACCCGAGTGCCAGCGCGCTTAAGATGTAATCCCGCCCGATGTCGGCACATTCCTTCCAGGTTTTTCCGCGGACTGAGTGCGCTTCCATATCAGCGATTGCAAGGAAGGCATCCCCGCCTTGCTGCTGGTGCCAGATGAGCTCTTCCATTACCATCTTGTGCCCGAGGTGTACCTGACCTGAGGGCATGAATCCGCTCATGGCTGCAAAGGGTTTGCCTGTGAGCATTGCGTCAAGGACTGATTCGTAGCTTCTGTGTCCGAAAATGACATGGCGGCGCATGTACCTGTGGGGATTCTTGAGCTTGCCGAGTAGTTCGTCGAATTTTGATATCCCGAACTCGTCAAAGAGTTTTGAGTAATTGTCGATTTTGACTGCGCCCCAGGGGTCTATGGTTGTCATGTGTTGCCTCTTGTTAGGGTACTAAAATTGCGTGGGGATATGTAAATGTTATGTTCTATAAAAATTGGCATCCACGCCACGAGGGCGCAGACATTATTTTTCAACTATACTATATCCTGGACAAAGTAATCAGCCAATAACTCAGCCTGTTTTAAAACTGTATCAATAGCCTTTTTCTGCATATCCGGCGGATACCCGTATTTGTTTAATGTTCTTTTTACCAGTACCATCAGCTTTGCCCGTGCGCTTTCCCGAATTGTCCAGTCTATTGTCGCATTAGCCTTTACTTTCTTTGCAACTTCAATTGCAATATCTTTTAATTTGTCATCACCCAATACATCAACTGCGGATTTATTTTCAGCAAGCGCGTCATAGAAAGCCAGCTCTTCTTTTGATAAACCTAAATGAGCTTCTCTTTCATCGTGTTCTCTTATCTTTTTAGCAACTTCATCGACTAAAAACTGTATAATTTCTGCTGTTGTCAGTAATCCATTATTGTACTTTTTAATGGCAGTTTCAAGCATTTCAAGCAAAGCTTTACTTTTTACCAGATTGGTTCTTGAACGGATTCGGATTTCATCATTAAGGAGCTTCTTTAACAATTCAAGAGCAAGGTTCTGGTGCTTCATCCCCTTCAATTCCAGCAAAAAATCCTCGGAAAGAATGGATATTTCAGGCTTCTTTATGCCTGCCGCATCAAAAATATCTATAACCCGGTCTGAACTCAACGCCTCATCAACCATCTGTTTTATGGCAGTTTCAATATCTATATCTGACCTGCCGCCACCACCACCTGCAAACTTTACAAGTCTTGCCTTTACTGCCTGAAATATCGCAAGTTCATCTTTTATTGCAAGTGCTTTTTCGTCAGGCACGGATAACGCAAACGCCTGACTAAGCAGTGTAACTTCACGGATAAAGCGGTTCTTGCCATCCTCTAAACCCAGGATGTGTTCCTCTGCCTGTAAGATTATTGAGAGCTTTTCTTCTGGTGAAGCTTTAAAGAAACGCCTGTAATTAAATCCTGTTCCCGGATAGCTGGCGTAATAAGCAGTGGGTTCTGCAATAAGTATAGCTTTTTTTGATTTGCTTTCTTGATAGAACAACTGGCGTACTACTTCCAGCTTTTCTATCATTGCATTTACTGCTTTTTCCTGTTCTATTACAGGGTCGCCTTTCCCGCCTGAATCAGAGTAAAAAGCCAATGCTTTTTTCAGGTCTGTTGCAATGCCTAAATAATCAACAACCAACCCGCCTTTTTTGTCTTTAAACACCCTGTTTACCCTTGCTATTGCCTGCATCAGAGTGTGGTTTCTCATTGGCTTATCAATATAAAGCGTATGTAAAGATGGAACATCAAAACCTGTGAGCCACATATCTCTTACGATAACCAGTCTCAGCGGGTCTGCGGGGTCTCTCATTCTATCGGCTAAAGCCTTGCGTTCTGATTTGGTAGTGTGGCGCTTCTGCATGACAGGACCATCAGCACTGGATGCAGTCATAACAACTTTTAGTGCGCCTTTTGATATTTCGTCATCATGCCAGTCAGGTCTTAGCCGGATGAGCTCATTGTAGAGGTCAACAGCAATCCTGCGGCTCATTGCCACAACCATTCCCTTACCTTCAAATACGGCTTGTCGCTGCTCAAAGTGGGTGACAATATCCCGTGCTAAATTTTTTATCCTTTCCTGATTTCCCACTATTGCTTCAAGTTTTGTCCATTTTGCTTTTACTCGTTGCTTGTCAGTTATTTCTTCGTCATCTTCAAGTTCTTTATCGAACTCTGCAATCAAGCGCCTGCCTTCTTCGTCCATATTGACTTTGGCAAGACGGCTTTCATAGTAAATCTTAACTGTAGCACCATCAGCAATGGATTGTGAAATGTCGTATATGTCAACGTATTGCCCGAATATTGCAGGTGTATTTACGTCTGTTGTTTCAATGGGTGTGCCTGTAAAACCAATATAAGTCGCATTGGGAAGGGCATCCCTCATATACTTGGCAAAACCGTAGGTTATGCGTTTGCCGATTACGTCTTTTGTTTCTTTGTCTTTTACATCAACAACCTTTGCCTCAAATCCATACTGGGTTCTGTGTGCTTCATCTGCAATGACTACAATATTTGTCCTGTCTGAGAGGCGGTCGTATTCTGACTTGCCTGTTTCTGGTAAAAATTTCTGGATGGTTGTAAACACAATACCGCCGGATGCAACATTTAACAGGTCTTTCAAGTTTTCCCTGTCTTTTGCCTGTATCGGTTCCTGCCTTAGCAACTGCTTTCCTGCTGCAAATGTGTCAAATAGCTGGTCGTCAAGGTCGTTTCGGTCTGTGATAACTACGACTGTGGGATTGTTCAGGCTCAGTACCAGTTTGGCTGTGTAGAAAACCATTGAAATGGATTTGCCGCTGCCCTGCGTGTGCCAGACAACACCGCCTTTTCGGTTTCCGTCAACAGATGCGGCTTTTAGCGTGCTTTCTACTGCTTTATTGACTGCGTAGTATTGATGATAGGCTGCTACTTTTTTTTCAGTTTCAACCTGCACTATGCCTGTTTTTGGGTCGTTTTTCTTTGATTTTTCAAATATTATGAAGTTTCGGATAATGTCTAATAGGATGGCGGGGTTTAACATTCCTGTTACCAGGATTTCCAACTGCGGGATGAACCGTGATGCTTCTTTTTTGCCGTCTGCACTTTTCCATGTCATGTAGCGGGTAAAACCTGCAGAAACGCTTCCTGCCCTGCATTCCATTCCGTCTGATATAACGCAGACTGCATTGTAAGTGAATAAGCCTGGAATTGTGGCTTTGTAGGTCTGGATCTGGTCATATGCTTTATGGATGGTGGCGTTTTCGTCTGCCGGGTTCTTTAATTCAAACAGCACGAGTGGAATACCATTGATAAATAACAGGATGTCGGGTCGCTTGTTCTGGTTGTTTTCAATGATGGTGTACTGGTTGACAACTAAAAATTCGTTGTTTGGGGGATTTTCGAAATCAATCAGCGCAACTTCATAACTTCGTTCACAGTAACTGGTGGAATGTTTCGTTGTTGTGCAGAAGGTCTGGCGAGTAGATACGCAGTACTTTTTGTACAGCCTGTTCCTGTGCATCAGCAGGAATACCGGGGTTTAGGCGCGCAACAGCTTTGCGTAGGCGCTGGATTAAAATAAGCTGCTGAAAGCTTTCCCTCTCGGCAAACTCGGCGCCCGGAGCAATGGATAAACCGTGAACATATTCCCAGCCTAATTTTTTAAGTAGTTCGATGGCGAATTGCTCGATTTGTGACTCGGTGATTTTGCGATCCATCTTTTTTCCCCCGTGTTATGCGCTGTATTTATTTCTCAATTTGAACTGTCGAGTAATCCTCGGCAGTATGTCGGAAATCCCGACATACTGATATCTCTTTTAATTCGCCTGTTTCGAAGATGTTTTGTAAATGCCCTGTTATAGTACTGCGACCTTTTTCAAACAAAACACTCATCAGCTTTTGAGTAAGCCATACTGTTTCATCTTCGATACGAGCTTCGATGGTATCTTTATTATTCTGTTTTGTGAATATCAGAAATTCCACAGTGCTGTTACGTATTTGGGATTTTTTGTTTTTTACTTTCCCATCGTTTCCTATGTCGAGAATGGGCTCAGTTTGTTGCTTTGCATTTTCATCTTTGCTCATGTGGCTGCCTCCACTTGAACTAATTGTACTCTGACTTCTTTTTTATTTGCAGTCATAATCACATTCCCCTTCCATGATGCTCCGCACCTCTTTATCAAAATCGGAGATGTAGTTTTTATCCTGCATCACCCGGTATTCTTCGTATTCCTGCTCGGCTTTTAGCTTTGCTTCCAGTGCACTGATTTTACCATTATCCTGCAATACGGGATAGCTGGATAGTTCCAGAAAGCTATGTAGGAATTGTCCCCAGTCCGCCATTTTCATAATTACCTGGCGCTGTGCCCGGTTTTCCGCCAGGTCAAGATATGCAGAGACGATTTGATTCAGTTCGTTGATATGGGTTTTTCCCATATAATTTTTGGCAATGGATACATCTGATTTTATTATTTTTCCATCGGGTGCCTGTTTCCAGTTTGTCAGACCCATGTGTATTTTTGTTGCATCTGCCGAACCGTAGATTATCTCGGCTGCGGTTTTTCCTGTGATCGCCCAGTGGAGCTTGTTCTGGACGGTTGCGAAAAACTCTCTTGTTGCAGGTGCGTTTTTGTCATAATCGGCGGAAAGGGCGTAGATGTCTGTTATTTTCTGGTAAAAACGCCGTTCGCTTGCGCGGATTTCACGTATGCGCTCAAGGAGTTCCTCGAAATAGTCCTGTCCGAAAACTCTATTTCCCTGTTTGAGGCGTTCATCATCCATCACAAATCCTTTGATGATGTATTCTTTCAGGGTTCTGGTTGCCCAGATGCGGAACTGGGTGGCCTGGTAGGAGTTTACGCGGTAGCCTACTGAGATGATGGCGTCAAGGTTGTAAAAATCAAGATTTCTTGTCACCTGTCTTTCACCTTCATTTTGAACTACTCGATTTTTTCGAGTGGTTGCTTTTTCATCAAGTTCACCTGACTTGAATATCTCTTTCCTTTTGTGTCAGCCAGACGTTTTCATCCTGCACAAAAACATCGATATTTACTTTTCCGTCGTTTCCTGTGTAGAGGATGAAGTCGGATTGTTGTTTTATAATATCACTTTTGTCCATATACCAGCCTCTTCTTCCTCTAATTTTACCCTCACTTCCCCGCTCATCAACTTAGGCAGCAGCGTATCCCTCAGTTTTTCGAGGAATTCGATGTTGAAGGTTTCTATGTTGCTTTCGGTAATTAGGGTCATGGTTATAAAACTTTAAGCTGTTCCTCTTTAAAAAAAGTCCCCAATAACTTATCAGAGGTAAGAAAAACACATTTTTCATCCTTCAAAGTTAATGCTGTTGCTAATTGCAGTGAATCCAGGGTTCTCAAACCACGGTTGCCATATTTCATCAACAAGTATGAAGCTGATTCGACAATATCAGATTGCAGCATTATCCATTGGAAATTATCACCGTCATTTTGAAAACATTTGATAACTTCGATAGCGGTCTTTTCCTTTATCTCCTTTTCCCTTATTTTCTTCCATAAAGCAGAACGGAATTCCAAAATGGCAAGCTCTGAAAGGAAAATTTCTCTGATATCGTTGGAAAGAGCATTCATTACAGAATCAGACCCTTCCTCCTTGTGGTATAGCTTAATGAGAGAAGAGGTATCAATAAATGCTTTCATACCGCGCTCCTGCGCTCTTCAATAATAGCATCGCTTAACGACCCCTTATAGCTTTCCAGCAGCTTTCTGGCTTTTTTAAATGAGAATTTGCTCATATCAAGTTTTTCTTCAACCGGCGCCTTGACCTCTTCCAGGAATGTTATTATCACATTAACCGGCTTTTCTGTTTTTATCTTTTCCTGAATAATCACCATTCCGTCCTTATATATTCCTTTAACTGCAAGCATTTTGCACCTCCTGTTTATTATTCATATTGTACAAGTATATCATAAATATCATAAGCTCAAATACTTTACTCTCACTTCCCCGCTCATCAACTTCGGCAGCAGGGTATCACGCAGTTTTTCGAGTAAGTCGTCAAAATATCGTGTGCTGAAACGGGAACCATATTTAAACCGTTCGCTGTCAATCGAAAAACCTTTATGAATATATTGCTGAAGAACTACCGAGAAATCCTCGGCTGTTGCCGATTCATCAAGTTCCTTCTCTGCATAGATGTTTTTAAGGTGCAAAGAGATATTATCCGCGCTGCATCCGAATAACTCTGACATTTATTTTTGCGGCAACCAGATGTTTTCATTGGAATAGAACACTTCAATGTTGATTTTTCCATCTGGTGTTTGATAAACGGTAATTTGATTGTCGGGTAATTTTTTATTTTTTGCCATATTTTATATATTCTATGTTTGTCTCAATACAATGTCTTTGCCATCCACTTGGAGAGCAGTCAATAACCACCTGGCTGATTGAAGCCACATCGCTGCTTCGTATCGAACCTGAAGCCATCGCTGATTACTCTATTTTTGATTCGGTTATTTTCATAATTACCCCTCTGCTTCCCCTGATAATATTTCCCATACTTTTTTGCAATCTCTTCCAGATAAATATTGACTATGGGAAGTTACCGAGTCCCAATCACTGTCTTTCAAATCCTTTAAATATTTGCGCGCAGTTGCAACATTCCTATTTTCAACATTTTCTTTAAACTTATTCCCAAGTTTCTCTGCAAAACTTCTTGGAACTGAATTCATACGCATAAGAACAGATTCTTCAGTTTTTACACCGTGATAAAGCATGGCTGGCATTAAATTCAATTGCCTTTTTTGTTCATCTGACAAGGTTTCAAAGTCAATACCACTGATTCTACTTAAAGCTGATAATCCCCAAGTTCCACCATTAGTCAATTTCCCGTAGATTGTTTTATAAACTTTGGATATTTCATTCGATCCACTTCCATCAAAAAAACTAACTGCAATATCTTGAATAGTTTTGCCTTCTATCCATGCTTGTGCTATATCTGCCATACGAGTCTTCTTTCTTCCTTGTTGATCATCATGACTAAAGTCTAATTGCTCAATTTTGAACATGACACTGAATAAATCATGAAGTTTGCTTTTAGACGGACCAAACAAACTATCAGGCATCCAGTCAGATGTAGTTAATTTATATTCCAGTTGATCAATTTCCAGCATTGCCTTTTTAACAGACTCGACAGAAAATCCGGTCATGTCTGCTCTTGCCACATTTCCCATGTTTTTTGCGATGCTTTCAGTATATTTCTTTGTGGCATCTAATAACTGCTCGGATAAGCGTGGATTTATGTTTTTTAACTCACTATATCCAAAAGTGTTCGAAAGCATTCGATCCATTTCATTCAGAGTTGCTTGTAATTCTTTTTTCTCATTCAACAAATGGGCAATATAACAGCGGAAATCTTCCCACTGAGGGGCATACATCATACTTTCCAAGTCATTTAGCTTTTTGCTGTCCTCCAGCGACTTCAAGATAGTAATCAAACGAGAAGTTAAATCTCCAGTGCTTTCTATAACATATTTTATTAACCTTAACTCCGCCGAAATAGGGCATAGGTTAACCTAATATTTCCATTTCTTCTTGCACGCACTCGATTCCCTCCAATAACTTTATATATTATTATT
>PGYG01000082.1 GCA_002839545.1 Candidatus Methanoperedentaceae archaeon HGW-Methanoperedenaceae-1 | reverse complement strand
GTGAACTACCCGCTTGAATACAGGGAAATCGGGTTTAACGAGAAACTAAACGATGTCATAACATCAAACGGCGGACGGGTCTATAACCAGAACGAGGTTGAAAGCCTCCTGCTTCTTGACATAAAGGATAAATCCGTAAAAACAACCCAGCAGCCAAAGAGCAAAAAAGAGCCGTTCCTGCTGGCTGCGCTTGTCCTTTTCCTCCTTGAAGTGATAATAAGGCGGCTCAAGGACATGGGAAAGGAAAGACCGGTGATAGAGGATAATCCGCAAAGAACGGCTGCGCCTGAGGATGAAACGGTTGTGGAAGAGGCGGAAGAGGAGCAATAGGGTTGTTATCTCCTGATAGTTTTCAGGTACTTTTCAGGTGTTAATGAAAAATTCTTCGAGTTATCAAAAAGGCTGTCAATGAACTCAACCTGCTGTTTGCTCCAGACTTCATTTGGCACGGATTTAACCCATCTGGCATAAAAACGAACAAATTTTAATCTTTCTTCCAGATTTTGTTCTTTGTCAAATTCCGAATCCACACTCATTCCCCCAATTCTGTCAACTCGTTGACCCATCATTCCGATAGTTCATCCCTGACAGCATCCAGTATATCAGGAAACGCTTTTTCCAGTGAAGGCGAAAGCCCGATACCCCACTCAAGTATATCCGGTTCAATCCCGATAACAACAATCTCAGACGGAAAATTATAGCTGTCCTGTCCTGCCCTGAGCGCAGCCGTGAAATCAATATCATGCATGCTAAGGTTTACCGGAATGTCCTGCGTGCCTGATGCCGGGTCAAAAGCAAACCTGTAAACCGTACCCGGAACTCCTTTTTCCATATATGCGTCAACAACGACTGCGCGGTCACACCCGTCCATAAACTCAAGAACATCAAACGCCCTTGTCGATGCATCAAAAACCTGCACACCCTGCGGCAGCGCTTCTTTCCTCAGCGCCTCAACCACATGGATGCCTATGCCGTCATCCCCCATCAACAGGTTTCCCACACCGATTACGGCAATTTTCCCATTCAAGGTTTATCCGTTTCCACATGTACTTCAACATCTTCTTTTCCATATATCATGGCTTTCAATAATTCAATGTTAACAGGTATCAGTGACAGGTATGCATGGAACATCATCACACACAGGAAATAAACGAACACAAGGAAATGAATCACCCTGAACCATACAAGATTTAGCTCAATGCCAATAAATCCCATGAAATAATTGACGTAACTCATCACTGCCGGATAATACAGGCTGAACCCGCTTATTGCTGCAAACACGAGGAAAAACAGGTCTCCCAGGTATTTAAACTTGATAACAGGATGATACTTGCCGTGGAACTTCCCTGCTTTAACATCATACGTCCCGTATTCCGGATACTCTTTTGAGATGAATGCAAAATTTTTAGCGATTGTAATTGTGTCCTTTATGTCCTTCCACGAAATCCAGATTGCGCGCCGCTCTCCTGTTACTGACATGAAATAGATATGCGCAATCCAGTCCATCAGGAGAACAAACGCCATAATCATGTGCAGGGCAAGGTTTACTGCATAATCCCCGAAAAGGTATGAGCCGCTGTAAATCCCGTATCCAGTTACAAGGAAGCCGATTATCAGCAACGCATGAAGCCAGTGGCTAAACCTCACACCAAGCCCGAATTTCTCAACCGTTACATGTTCCATATTACCACCTACGTTACCTGTATGCTGTATTTCTGACCTGCCGGAGTCATGACATGTACGGTACATGCAAGGCACGGGTCGTATGACCTTACAGTCCTGACAACATTAACCGGGTTCTTCACATCAGGCACAGGCACACCGATTAATGCTTCCTCGATTACTCCGCGCGTTCCCATATCATCTCTTGGCGTTGCGTTCCACGTGGTTCCTGCAATAATCTGGTACCGCTTTATTTTCTTGCCTTCTATCTCTGTCCAGTGACCGACCGGTCCGCGCGGAGCTTCCCAGAGACCGACACCGATACCCTTTTCAGGAACTTCAAAATCGGTATAAGTCTTCTGTCCTGGTACTAATTCATCCAGCCATTCCACAATTTTGTCCCTGAGTAATAGGGTTTCCTGCATCCTTGCCAGTGTCCGGTTAAATGTCGAGGCTTTTCCAGAGCCACCGCCGAGGTTTTTCCTAAGGTCAAACGGGTCAATACCTGCGATTACAAGCCTTGCAAGAGGTCCGCCTTCAACAGCCATCGTGCCGTATCTTGGCGTTTTTGACCACGAGTATGCACCTGCTTTATCATGCTTCGTTTTCGGTGTTGGCGCACTTGCAGGTGTGCCTCCTGAATCATCAGTGTACCATGAATATTTGACGTGCTCGGTTATTTTCTTCTCATCCATTGGTATTACTTTCGAGCCGTCCCACACGCCGGACGGTTCAAATAACGAGCCGTCCGCCATGTCGTAAACACCGTATGAGATGTACTTCCCGTGACCGCCGCCCCACTTATCAGCACCTTCTGAAAGCGCATAAACAGCCCAGTCAACCACGTCATTCAGGGCATGCCCTTTAGAATAATCATTTGGTTTTCCTGCCAGTTTGTCTTCAAGAACAGCAGGAAGGTTTGCTGTGCTTCCGACCCAGTCCGAAACCTCAAGCATCCGTGTCTTTACCTGCATAATTTTCTCAACCGAGGGCTGGTGTGTCATACCGCCGTGGATATACGTCATCTGGTGCGGGACTTTCGCGCCAAGTATTGACATCACTTCATGGAGCTTGCGCTGGTTTGCGACTGCTTCCCTGTATCCCTGCCCGGTTATCGGGTCAAGCCGTGTCAATCCGTTTTTGGTGACAGCATCGCTGTAATCAGGACCTCCGAGTGCATAGAACCATAACGCATGGGAATAAACAGTCGTCACAGCCTCGATAAGGTTCCTCATAACCCTTGCGCCGTCGGGAACACGTGTCCCTGCCAGGTTCTCAAGAGCGCGCACACCTGTGATGCGGTGGCTCTGGTGGCAGACTCCGCATATCCTCTGGGAAAGAACAGGAGCATCACGCGGGTCACGCCCGATAAGTATCGTTTCAAAGCCGCGGAACATTGTGCCGCTGCATTTTGCATCAACAACAATTCCGTCTTCCACGCTGACAGAAACGCCAAGGTGTCCCTCAAGCCGTGTAACCGGGTCAATATTTATTTCAGTTGCCATTATTTCTCCTCCCCTCCTTCATCAGCGGTTTTCTTTGCCACACCGCGGCGTGCGGCATGGATTGCAATGCCTGCTGCTGTTGCAGCAACTGCTGCTTTTCCTGCTGTAACAGGATTAATTCCAAGAAGCGTTGGTACTTTTTCAATAGGCTCAAATAACGGCGACATTGCATCAGGGAAGCTTTCATGGAAACACCCGATACACGGCGCGCCGCTGTTCATGCATACGTTAATCCCGCCGTTCCATTTTCGAAGGGAGCAGTCAGATAACGTAACAGGACCGCGGCAGCCTAATTGGTAAAGGCATTTTTCATGAGAGAAATCGGTTTCATGGAAGCTTTCCGCAAACGCGCCCACATCATAGAAGCCTCGTCTTGCACATTCGTCATGTATCTTACTGCTGAAAAACATCACTGGTCTGCCCTTATCGTCAAGTTCTGGAATCACGCCGAGGATGACTGATGAAAGTGTCAGGAGTACGTGGTCAGGATGTGCAGGACATCCGGGAAGGTTTACTACCGGAAGACCAGCGCCTGACAGGAAACCAGCGCCAAGCGCGCCGCCTTTTTTAGCTTTCAGGTACTGGACACCCGTGGAATTTGTAACATTACCCTCAGCGGCAGGAATACCGCCGTATGTGGCACAGGCTCCAACCGCAACAACTGCAACTTTTGTTTTGGCAGCCAGTTCCCTGACAATGTCCCTGATAGGTCTTTCACCCATTGTTGCAAATTCGGGGTCAGGAATTGAACCTTCCACAACAAGCACATCAGGCTCTATGTCAAGTGCTGCCATTGCTTCCTCGCCCTGTGCTGCCATAATTGTCGGGTGGAACCTTATGTCCACGTTGAGTTTCATTATCGCATCATAGATGTCCGGGTGTTCGCCCTGAAGTAATGAAATCGTACAGCCGGTGTCACTCTGTCCCTGTATCCATACGAGTTTTATTCCTGTTTTCCCGGCATTTTCAATAGCTTTCACTATATCGGAATTGTACAGGTTCAGGAACATTCCGGCACTAACAGCCCCGGCTAATTTCATAAAGTTTCGTCTGGTTAACATAATACCGCCTCATTCCCGTTTTTCCTTAATCATTTTCTGACCGCATGCTATATATATACTTTCGTTGAGTTTATTATTATGTGTCTTGCGGTTCCGGCAAGGATTGTGTCAATCGATGGGGATGAAGCTGTCCTTGATTACGGCGGGGTAACGAGGAAAGCCAACCTAAGCATGCTGAGTGAGGCAAATATCGGGGATTATGTGCTTGTGCATGTGGGTTATGCAATCTCGAAAATGGATGAAGCCGAAGCCCTTGAGACGCTTGAACTCTGGGATGAGATGTTGAAGGCGGCTGGATAATGGAGTGGAACAGGGTTTTTAATGACAGGGATACGGCGCAGCGCATAGCCAGCCGGATAAAGGCGCTTTCAGGGAATAAGAAAATAAAGCTCATGCACGTTTGCGGGACACACGAACAGGCAATTACAAAAAACGGATTGCGCTCAATTCTTCCCGCAAATATCGAAGTTGTGCCTGGTCCCGGATGTCCTGTATGCATAACTCCTGCTTCTGAAATTGATATGGCAGTTTACCTTTCAAGAAACGGGGCTGTTATAACGACATACGGCGACATGCTAAAAGTTCCGGGAAGCACATCGTCACTGGCAAAAGAGAAAGCAGAAGGCGGTGATGTCAGGATTGTGTACAGCCCGTTTGAGGCTGTGGAAATTGCGCGCAGGAATCCTGGTAAGGAGGTTGTGTTCCTCGGCATCGGGTTTGAGACAACAGCGCCCATGACTGCGCAGGTTATCAAGAACAAGCCGCCTGAAAATTTCAGTGTGCTGTGCCTGCACAGGCTTGTGCCTCCTGCTATGGAATTTTTGCTTGAAGGAGGTTATGATATTGACGGGTTCATCAATCCGGGGCATGTCTGCGCGATTACAGGAATTGCGCCTTACCTTCCGATTTCAGAGAAATACCATATTCCTCAGGTCATTTCAGGATTTGAGCCTCTGGATATACTGATGTCTGTTTTCATGATTTTGAGGCAGATTGAAAACGGCACGGCAATTGTGGAGAACGAGTATGCGCGCGTTGTGAAGCCAGAAGGAAATGTCGTGGCGCAGGAGTTGATGGAGGAGGTTTTTGAGCCGTGCAGTAAGGAATGGAGGGGTTTGCCTGTTATTCCTGATGCAAGCCTCAGGATTCGGCGCGCATATTCGGATTATGATGCAGAGGCGAGGTTTGATATTGTCGTGGATGAAGTGGATTCGTGCGGTGTGGATTGTCCCATGTGCGGGATGATTCTGAAAGGGCTTTCGGAGTCCTGTGGATTGTGAGTTGTTCGGCAAGACGTGTACGCCTGAGAATCCTGTTGGGGCTTGTATGGTTTCAAGCGAGGGGACGTGTAATATTGCGTATAGGTATGGTGGAGTGGTTGTGTAGATGGGGAAGTCTCTGCGGACGACGGGTTGTTATCACAGTTCAGGTGGATAACTTCTTACAGTTTATTGAGGTTCTGCTGGAATTAAATACCTATATAGGAATGTTATCATACTGCCAAAAGCGCTACCTAATATAAATCCTACGGCATCACCACTTATTACTCCCTTATATGCAAGAACCGCCGTGAGAACAACGATAACAATCATCATAATAAAGAAGCCTGCCAACGTTCTCATCGCAATTTTTGTTTCAGACTCTATCTTTTTTGGATTTCCTCCAATCATTGTAGGTAGAGTTCTTAGTATATCTCCCACTTGTTCAGGATAACCCTCGATTATCATCTCTAACCAGCGAGGTTGTTCTGGTTTTTGTTGAGAAATGGAGGGAACTTGAAGACCTTCTTCTTTTTGATTTTTGCTTGAATCTTCTGAAATTGACATTAAATTTTACCTACTTAATTTATTGAGTTATACGTGATATATAATAAATGTTCTTTGTGAAATCTCTATATTTCCAAAACATATACAAATAATATTACATCGGTCATCGGTTAAGAATTATTAGGGCTTATTGCTGATGTTTTTGCACAAAAATAACTTCTTATACAATATAAACTAAATTTATAAATCCGTTCATGTTGCTGGTTTTTTCATTCATCTGTTTTTGCTGAATTATGGGAATTTGTGTCATTTATCATGATTTTTCGACCGATGAATCACGCCAGCAATCTGGAAAATATCAATATACTGACAAATATCAACGCAATTGAGATGAATATTTTCAGGTGTTTAACATCAGCATCCCTGATAATTCGCGGTCCAATCTGCCCTCCGATAACAACAGAAGGCAGCACGAATACGAGGACACCCATCAATTCAGCTCCATTCTCAATAAGTCCACTAACGAATACAGAATTCATTCGTGTCATGGCAGCCACAATATCCACGACAAATATTATGACCACAGCCGAACCAATGACATGGGAAGGATGTTCGATTTTTTCATGGTTCCACATCCCTGGTACTATCAACTTGCCAAGACCCGTGGCAATCAATCCTTTTAAGAAACCTGCGATTAATCCTATTTCCCAGTAAACTCTCTGGTGCTTGATTGGTGTTTTCTGCGAAGTGAAACAAATAATA
>PGYG01000081.1 GCA_002839545.1 Candidatus Methanoperedentaceae archaeon HGW-Methanoperedenaceae-1 | reverse complement strand
CCGTAATTTAATGAGTATCGCGGATACTGCTCGTTTATTGCAATGTCAGGAACGTATTTTTTCCCGTCATTCCACGCAGCATCAAAATCCTTTTTCGTGTTTTCCTTAATTTCATCAGGATTGAATTTCATAATCTATTTTTCTCCACCAGAGTTGCGCCTCTGGAGTGCGCGTTGGGGTATGGCACGCCTGCCATACCCCAATATTGGGTTAATTTGTCCGCCTCTCATCATCTGGTCAACAAGAACAAGCGCCATCATGGCTTCTGCAACAGGGACAATGCGCGGCGGTATTGAGGGGTCGTGCCGTCCTTTAATATTTATTGTCGTATTTTTCATCTCTTTTATATCCACAGTATGCTGTTCTTTTGATATGGAGGGTGTCGGCTTGACCGCTATCCTGCACACGATTGGCTCGCCGTTACTGATACCGCCGAGAATCCCGCCTGCATTATTGGAAAGTGCGGTTATTTTACCGTCACGGATTGAAAGCGGGTCGTTAAACTGGCTTCCTTTCATGTTTGCACACTTAAAGCCAAGCCCGATTTCAACACCTTTTACAGCACCGATGCTCATTAAAGCGCCTGCAAGCTCTGCATCCAGCTTATCAAATACAGGCTCGCCAATACCAGCAGGAACGCCGAGTGCTATTACTTCAACAATCCCGCCCACGCTGTCCTTTTCACTGATTGCCGCGTGTATCATGGCAGTCATTTCAACGGCAGCGTCAGGGTCAGCGCACCGCACCGGGTTTTTCTCGGTATTTTCCCGGATTTGGGGAATGCTTACCTGTTTTGCCCGGATGCCGCCGATTTCCGTTACGTGGCACAGTATTTCAATGCCGTGCTGTGCGAGAATCTTCTTTGCAACAGCACCGCCTGCAACCCTTCCTATGGTTTCACGTGCTGATGACCTGCCTCCGCCCCTGTAATCACGGATGCCGTATTTCTGCTCGTATGTGAAGTCTGCATGTCCCGGACGCGGGGTATTTCGAAGCTCCTCGTATTTGCTTGAATCAGCGTCTTTGTTTTTGACAATTATCGAGATGGGGGCGCCTGTGGTTTTTCCCGAAAACACACCTGAGAGGAGCTCAGCCCTGTCCTCTTCTTTTCTGGGCGTGGTCACGTCACTCTGTCCCGGACGCCTCCTGTCCAGTTCTTTCTGGATGTCTGGTTCTGAAAGTAAAAGTCCTGCGGGGCAGCCGTCAATGGTTACGCCAAGTGCGGTGCCGTGGCTCTCACCCCATGTTGTTATCCGAAATAATGTCCCAAAGGTATTTCCCGACATGTGCTTTTATTAAGTTTGTTTGTTTATATAACTGTTTAGAATATTGCAATTATGATTGATATGATTGATATAATAGTTGATGCCGATAAATGCACGGGATGCGGTGTGTGTGTGCGGGTATGCCCTAAAGGTCCGAGGATTTACAGGATTGTGGAAAAAGACGGGCGGAAGGTGGCAGAGGTCATGGACAGGAGTTTCTGTATCGGGTGCACTACCTGTGTGGCTTCATGCAAACCCGGAGCTATCAGGCTTGAGCGGGGATGGTAGCAGGCGGGCAATGCCAAAGAATCAAGTTAATATATATTCAAAACCACTTTAATATGAACATGCCAAAAGTCGGAATCGCGGATACCACGTTTTCCCGAATCAATATGGGGAAGATTGCAATAGACGAGTTGAAAAAAGGCGCATCTGTAAAGATTGAGCGCTACACAGTTCCCGGAGTGAAAGACCTGCCTGTTGCGTGCAAAAAGCTGATTGAGGAAAAAGGATGCGGGATTGTAATGGCACTCGGTATGCCTGGAGCCCAGGAAATAGACAAGATGTGCGCACATGAAGCCTCGCAGGGCATAATACAGGCGCAGCTTATGACAAACACGCATATCATCGAGGTGTTCGTTCATGAGGACGAGGCAGGGGACGAGAACGAACTTGCGTGGTTGATGGAGCAAAGGACGCGCGAGCATGCACAGAATGTTATAAAACTGTTATCCGGCAACGAGAAACTCCAGCGTGAGGCAGGAACAGGGCAGAGACAGGGGTTTGCCGACGTTGGCGGAATATATTGATTCAGGCATTATATAATCGGATGAGGAGGAGCATATGGTCGGGATAGTAACCTTAAAGGAAAATATAGAGTATAGTAAAGGGGCAGTGGTCAGCAAGACTCTGGTTGAGAAATCTGTGGGTACTATAACCCTGTTCGCTTTTGATGCAGGGCAGGGGCTGAGCGAGCATTCGGCGCCGTTTGATGCTGTTGTGCAGGTTATTGATGGCGAGGGTGTTTTCGTAATCGGGGGAGAGGAGCATAACCTGACAGCAGGTCAGATGGTTATAATGCCTGCGAACGTGCCGCATTCTGTCAGGGCAGTGCAGAAGTTCAAGATGCTTCTTACGATGATTCGGGCGTGAAGGGATTGATGGAAATCGCAGGTTTTATATTATACAATGGCAATTTGGGTTGCCATGGAAACTAAAAAATGTTGTTATATGGACAGGGCTTGTACGCCTGCATGTGTGGCATATAGCGTATCGAATGAAATGAGTAATGGCGCTGAAGAAATCGGCTTGAGTGATATGCACTGCTCACGGATGTTCTTTGAATTTGCAAATTTTATGTATAATAACACGCCGTTTGATGTTACTGATTTAGAAGACGAAGAGGATTTTTAAAATTTTGGTTGTGTAAGCCTTTTCTCTTTAATAACAAAAGGCTTAAATTGAAGTATGTAGTTTAGGAAAACCCGTAATTGAGCCGCTATAACTCAGTTGGTAGAGTGCCTGGCTGTTAACCAGGATGTCACAGGTTCGAGCCCTGTTGGCGGCGTTTAAGTATACCGGATAAGTTTATTTTTTTGGGCCCGTAGCTTAGTCCGGTTAGAGCGCCCGGCTCATAACCGGGCGGCCACCGGTTCAAATCCGGTCGGGCCCATTTATTATCTTGAGTTGATTTTTAAAATTGTAGGATTATTCAGTATCCATGTTTTTTTAGGAAATCATCGAATCTTATGACTCTTCCTGCTTTGATATCCTGTAATCCCTCTTCTATTGCCTTTAAGGTCTCACTATCGCTTAATATCTCAAGTGTCTCTATTGCGGACTTTATTTCACCATTTACCCTTCGCATGGTTTCAATAAAAACATCAGTTGCATTGTCTGCTTCAGCCGCAGTGTCCATATTATTCTCCGATTTAGATTTAATGTATCATTTCAGGATTATTCAGTATCAACTCTGTTCAGTAAATCTTTAATTTCATAGCGGTATGAGAATGTAGCGTAATGTATGATGGGAAACAGGCATCATGCAGTGGCTTTATGGAGTTTTCTTTGTTCCTTTAGAATATCCATACCATTTTCAATATCTGTTTCCGTAAGGTTCAGTGGAATTCCAATTTCACGGAGTTTATACAATAACATCCTTTTGGGAATATCTGCTATTTCGGATGCTTTTCCAAGAGATATTTCCCCTTCGGTATATTTCCTGATAGCTTTCCTGAGTTTATATTCCTGGATATATTTTACAATCGAGGATTTTATGAGTTCTTCTTTTTCTATAGAACTCTCTTTTGAAATCTCCTGCAACATCTTGAGACATTCATCCTTGAGACTTACTGTTATTTCCATTTTACTTGAGTTGATGATATCAGGTAGTTATTACTTCAACAGGGATATTTGATTTTTTATTTGTAAAAACGTTTAATTTTTCAAACCCGATTACCCTGTTAGCCCTATCTTTCTTGAGAATAACTTCATCTCCCGTTTCTTCACAGATGAATTCTTTTTCAGCATCATCGAACCAGACATCAAGTGTGTTTGATTCCTTATTGATGATGACTTTTATTTTGTCCATATCTTGATACCTTCTTTTATTCTATCTGTTATATATGCTGTTATGAGAATTTCTTTTTGTTTGTTTGTTACTACGCAGAGGTGATATTTCTTATTGTTATATCTAATCTCCTTATAAAAAAGATGTACGTTCTTATCAACTTTGCTATGGCGAATCAAATCAGGATTTTTTAAAGTCTCAATAACATCAGATTCTCTTCCACTGATATGTGGATGTTTGACCGATGTAACGAGTTCCCAGTACTTTTTGGAGGTTGATATTTTGAACCCAAGTGGTGTAACGACTTGAAAAAAGGCGTCTTCACGTCTTATTATGTTCAGAATCACGCTTGTTTTCCTCCCACGCTTTCTTCCACGATTTTTATCTCTTTATCGGTCAGCCCGTACAGTTTGTAAACGATTGCATCTATCAGCCTGTCAGTTGCTTCAATCTTCCTGATAAGCGGCGCAAGTTTTGTTATCGAAGCATCGACTTCTTTTTGTATTTTCTCTTTGGGTTCGCGCCGGGTGGGGTCATATCCTTCTTTCAGTTTTTTCTTATTCTTTTCGAGCGCCTTTGTAAGCGCATCGAATCCAGTCTCGTAATACGTTTTTATTGCAGTCTTGTTTGTCAGTTCTTCAACAGGCGCGCCAATTTCCCCTTCATTTTGTAAGTTATAAACCAGATGAAACAAAATAAGACTTTTGATTCAATCCACAACGGTATTTTAAATTTATTTCAACTATCCAGTTTTTCAAATTCAGATTTTGGTGCATTGCACAAGGGACATACCCAATCAGCAGGAAGCTCGTTGAATTTCACGCCCTCTTTTTCCTCATCATAGACATAATTGCAAAAGCATCGGTATTTAGCCATAAAATCCTCCAAAATGAATAAGGAATAAAAGGATATAAAGTTTGTTGAAACGGTATTTCTGGCGTTAACCATCTGTTAAATTCCGGTTAACGGCATTTCCTAATAAAAAGAACTAAGTATTTTTCAAGCATCAATTAACCACAATGCTCACAACCACATTAACCAACCTCAAACTCAAAAACCCCATAATGCTCGCAGCAGGCATCATGGGCACAACAGGCGGCTCACTCAAAAGGATAGCCCGGTGCGGCGCAGGAGCAGTCGTCACAAAATCCATCGGCATCGAGCCAAAATACGGTCATCCCAACCCCAGCATGGTAAAACTTGAATGCGGATACCTGAACGCAATGGGTCTTCCCAACCCATCGTATAAGGTTTTCCAGCCCGAAATAGACGAAGCCAGACATGGCGGTGTGCCTGTGATTGCAAGCATCTTCGGCGGTGGCGCATCCGAATTTACAGAGATTGCAGGAGCAATTGATGCAGATGCTTTTGAGCTAAACGTAAGCTGTCCGCATGCGCAAGGTTACGGCGCTGAAATCGGGACAGACCCTGTGCTTGTTGAAGAGATTACAAAAGCTGTCAAAAAGGCAACGGATGCGCCTGTCTGGGTAAAACTCACGCCAAACGTCACTGACATAAAACAAATCGGGCTTGCTGCGCAGCGTGGAGGTGCGGATGCAGTTGTGGCGATAAATACCGTGCGGGGCATGGCAATTGATATTGAAAGCGGGTATCCGATTCTTGGCAACAGGTTCGGCGGCTTGTCAGGCGCGGCTATCAAACCCGTGGCAATAAAAGCCGTGCATGACCTTTACACAGTGCTTGACATTCCTGTAATCGGCTGCGGCGGAATATCAAAATGGAAGGACGCAGTCGAGTTTATAATGGCAGGCGCGCGTGCTGTGCAGGTTGGCTCAGCAGTCGG
>PGYG01000080.1 GCA_002839545.1 Candidatus Methanoperedentaceae archaeon HGW-Methanoperedenaceae-1 | reverse complement strand
AAAGATAGAATAACTTATAAATATCCTTGATTATAATAAACAGAGGAGACTTACAATGTTTAAGGCAGTAATTGGAGCAGAAAAACTAAAGGACTCGGTAGAATCAATATCCGCACTTGTGGATGAAGCAAAATTCAGGATTACACCTGAAGGCATATCTGTAAAAGCTGTTGACCCTGCTAATGTTGCCATGGTAAGTTTTGAGCTTTCAAAAGACGCTTTTGACTCTTTTGAAGCCTCGGAGGGTGAACTTGGTATTGACCTGACAAAACTTAGCAGCATCCTGGATATGGCTGATAAAACCGACCATATCGAACTTGAACTTGACGAGAATACCCATAAACTCGTAATCATCATGAGCGGTCTTTCCTACACAATGTCATTGCTTGACCCCTCGTCAATCAGGAAAGAACCAAAAGTACCAACTCTTGACCTTCCTGTACGGATTGTTATCCGGGGCGAGGATGTAAAACGTGCAGTAAAAGCTGCGGAAAAAGTCAGCGACTACATGTCCATGGGAGTGAACGGCGATGTGTTTTTCATGGAAGCCGAAGGGGATACTGACAAGGTACTTGTCGAGATGACAAAAGACCAGCTAATTGACATAAAATCCGGTGAGGCGCGGTCATTGTTTTCACTTGATTATCTTTCTGATATCAGTAAAATTGCAGGCAAAGCCCCTGAGGTCACCATCGATATAGGAAAGGATTATCCTTTGAAACTTAACATTAAGATCGCAGAAGGGCATGGTGAAGTTAGTTACATGCTGGCTCCACGCGTCGAATCCGAATAGGTATGGATGTTTTTGAGCTCGCAAACTTTCCTTTTGTCAACGGTGCCTTAAGGTATGTAGAAGAGCTGGATTTCAAGCTCGATGAACTTTTTTCAGAACTTGCTTTTGAGGGAGTGAGGGGGCGGGGAAAAGAGCGCGTCCTCCATGCAATGGGGGACGGCATAGAAAAACCCGGCATTTCAGATGAAACTGATGCGAAAATGGAACTCCTGTCGTATCCTGTTGCAAGGATACTTGTTTCATGTATTAATGACGCATTTCTTATCAGGCGGTATTCACTTGCCGAGGCAAAATCCGCCCATGAATTGTTAAGAAAACTCCCTGTCGCTTCGTTGAAGGAATTTGCAACTGATTTCAGTATCGATGCTGAAATCAGTGAACAGGGAACAAGTATGCATTTTACGGATTATATCCGCTTTGCTGTACGTGACCCGAAATGGAAGCTTATTAACAGGACTATGGATCACGGCATGGTACATCTATCAAAGGAAGAATTTATCAGGATAATGGAAGAGGCTGTGCGGAAAAGGATTGAATCAAACCTGCCTGTTGATGTCCCGCCAGAGATATGTGCCGCCCTCGGGACTGCCCTCCAGGAAATACGCAACGAGATGGAAACCCGCAGGTCAGAATTCAGTATAGAGGAATTTAAGGAAATAATGCCTGATTGTTTCCCGCCCTGCGTTGTTCATGCCCTCAGCGGTGTAAGCTCAGGCGTAAACCTCACACATTCGGCACGCTTTGCCCTGACGTCATTCCTGCTTAATATCGGGATGAATGTTGAAGGGATAATCGGTATGTTCAACGTCTCACCGGATTTTGACGAGGAACGGACTCGTTACCAGGTTTTGCATATCCAGGGAGGTACGGGAACAACATATAAATCACCGTCCTGTTCTACCATGCTGACCTACGGGAACTGTATCGGCAAGGATTCCGTATGTGAGCGGATAGCACATCCCCTTGGCTATTACAGGAAAAAAGCGTGGCTGCTCGGTAAAGGTAAAACTACTGATAACCAGGACAAAAATCCGCCAGACGTTTCATAATCCTGCTGCAAAAGGTATATCCTGAATAATACCAATTTATGGAACTAATGTTTAAGAGTTTTAATTTCTGGAAACAGCGCTCTTTTAAGAAAATACTTTCACAGCCCAGCCAGAGACTTACGATATATACAAGGGATAACCCTGATTCTGATTCACTTGCAAGTTCGCTTGCCCTGAAAAGAATAGCTGAACATTATAACATGGATGCCAATATCTATTATACAGGCGTTATCCAGAACAAAACCCTTATAAATGTTCTTGGTGATGACGTGATGAAAACACCAGCAATAGCCCATTCCCAGAACATTATAGCTTTTGTTGATTTACTGCCCACAGAGGTAACAGGTGAAAAATTCACCCCGACAGTTGTAATAGGGCATACACTCGGTAACACGGAAGGAATACGCAGCGAATATCGTGATATCAGGACAACCGAAACAACATCCAGTATAATGGTTGAATACCTGAAAAAACTCGGTGTTGCAATAGATAAACGGCTGGCAACCCTGCTTCTCCATGCAATCAGGGTTAAAACAAGGATGCTGGTCGCAAATTTCACGCTTGAGGATGTGGAAGCATACTGGTTCATCCATAAGTATGTTGACATGGAATTGCTGGACAGCCTTGAACACCCGTCAGTCAAATTCGAAACCTTTGAAGACCTTGCCCATGCAATTGATAATAAGGAAATAAAAGGCGCTTCCCTGTTTACTACAGTAGGTTTTGTGAAAGAAGCAGGTACCATCCCGAAAGTCTGCAAATATATGCTGGATATTGACGGAGTGTCCACAGCCCTTGTATTTGCTGTGGATGCTACAAAGATTCATATTTATGCCGAAACCGTAAATATGGAACTTAACATGAAAAACCTTCTAAAGAAAGCCTTCGGGGACTGGAGTGAAGTTACAGGCAGTCCGTTTAATGCAAGCACAGCGATACCACTTGGTATTTTTGGCATCGTAGCTGATGATGAAAAATCAAAAAAGATACTCCTTAAATCTATTTGTGATTCTGTTTCTGCAAGATATTTCTATGTCCTGGAAGTGGAGTAGTCCCTGCCGCGGGAGCAATGGACGCATCTCCCTTCTCCTGTGAGGCAGCGGCTGCATACAAGCTTTCCGCAGAGCATGCATGTATGTAATTTTCCCGCAATTCCGCAAATATTACAAACCCCCATTAATTCCATACTGCCTCTAAAAAGTTAAGATGCCTGGTAAGGCACAAAGTATTCTTCAATCATCCATGATTCAAGCGTTTTAGTATCTTTTTTATCCCCATCTTTTATCAGGGTGTTTCGTTTTTGGTGGATTTCAGGTATTTTTTCGTTCATCATATATATTGATAACAATGACATCCTTTCAGGACGCCAGTCTCCATTAAATTGAAGTCATTATAAGCATTTAAAGTTATCGATTTAGAGAGGAATATGATTTTAGGTGCATCGTCATTTGCAGGAAGTTTTCCGGAATTGAGGCAGGAAGTGGATTCTGTCGAGCTGTACATCCCGAAACTGGATGTGTATGACGGCACAAGACTTGTAAAAAGCAGGATAAAGGAAATCAAGGACATTTTTTCTACTTATGATATGGCGACATCTATCCATGCTCCTTATTTCAGTGATGTGCCGACTTACCCCCAGGAACTTGTAATTGACACGACGTATATGAACGATACCGCTTACAGGTTAATGACTGAAAGCATTATGATAGCAGAAGCGCTTGAATCGGAAGTGGTTGTGGTGCATCCAGGGAGGATAAACAGCAACCGGAAGAAATCTTTTGAGGGCATGGTTGAGGGATTATCACGTCTGGCGGAATTTGCAAAAGACCGCAATGTTATGCTCGGACTTGAAAATAAGGAAGGAACAAATACTGGTAACTTCTGCTGTTATGCCTCTGAATTAATCGAAGCCATTGAACGGGTGGGGTCTGAAAATCTCAGGGCTACATTTGATATAGGTCATGCAAACCTCACATGCGGAGGCAGCCAGTCAAAACTCAGGGAGTTCGTGAAAGCAGTTAGTGAATATGTTGTCCATGTGCATGTCCATGATAACAGCGGTGTTTTGACGCCTGAATACTGGGGCGATTTCCACGGTGCACCAGGCAGTGGTGTTGTGGATTTTTCAGTTCTCGAAGAACTTGATTTCAAAGGAGTTTACAATCTTGAAGTATTCTCGATAAAGGACCTTTTAGCCGGTAAAAAGATGCTCAGGGGAATAATCGGGTAATTCTGTGCTCGTATGAACACTTCATAAAGGTTGTTTTCCAGTGCCTCATTATCATTAGATATATGTTTAAACCGAAATGTATATATGTCACAATTACAATTATGATGATGGAGGGCAGGCTTATACTTTTTTTACAATCCTATCCTATCAAAAGCTTGCTCCCTTCTTTTTTCATAAAATCTTTATGCCATCAAATTTATTAAGACATCCATGGCATTAACCTATGCAAAATCTGGTGTGGATATCACCAAGGAAAACAAAGCGATAAAGGCTCTGGCTGAGCAGCTTACTTTTAAAAGGAAAGGACTTGGCGCGCCCCTATCTGATGTTGGGCACTATGCAGGTCTTATTGATTTCGGGGAATATGCGCTTGCACTCGCTACTGACGGCGTTGGTTCAAAGATTCTTATTGCGAACGAGATGAAACGATGGAACACCATCGGGATAGACTGCATTGCCATGAACGTGAACGACCTTCTTGCAATGGGTATTGAGCCGATTGCGTTTGTGGATTATATAGCCATAGACGAATCCGATGACGAACTTATGAGGCAAATCGGGGAAGGGCTGGCAAAAGGTGCTGAGATTTCAAGGAGTTCCATTGTCGGAGGTGAGACTGCAACCCTGCCCGATATTGTCAACGGGTTCGACCTTGCGGGGACAAGCCTCGGCATGGTGAAAAAGGACAGGATAATAACTGGCGGGCGTATCGAAATAGGGGATGTTGTTGTCGGGATTCCCTCAAGCGGCGTGCACAGCAACGGATACACGCTTGTCCGCAGGATAATCAAGGATTCAGGTTATTCTTACCACGACCCGTTCCCATACAATAAAGATACCACAATCGGGGATGAATTGCTTATCCCGACAATTATATACATGGGGATACTTGACGCTGTGGAAAAATTCGATATACATGGACTGGCGCACATTACAGGCAGCGGTCTGTTGAAACTCCACAGGATTACAAAATACGGATTTGATTTCACTGACCCGATTGAGCCGCAGCCGGTTTTCAGGTTCATCCAGGAAGAGGGAGGCGTCGAAGACCTTGAGATGTACAAAACGTTTAACATGGGCATGGGATTTGTGGTTGTGCTTCCGAAGAGTGAGGCGGAAGAGGCTGCAAAAATGCTTGGCGGGAAGGTCGTTGGCAGGATAATTGATGAAGGGATTTTTGTTAACGGGATGGAAATAAAGTAGTTTTTCGGGCGAGCAGGATTCTGGTTAGAATGAAATCTTTTTCTTTTTTAATAATTGTTATTTCTGTAATAGCATCATTGTTCTCAGGATGTATCGGACAAACTGATAATGAGAACCAAAAAACTTTGCAGGAACCTGTTGAACTTCGCCTTTCCACTACGACCTCGACATGCGATACAGGGATTCTTGACACCCTCAACAGGAAGTTCGAGGAAGAAAACAATGTTCGGATACTGACAATTTGCCAGGGGACGGGAAAAGCCATTGCCACAGGAGAACTCGGGGCGGCAGATGTTGTATTTGTGCATGCCCCGGAATCAGAATTAAAAGCAGTTACAAGCGGCAGTTTCATAAACCGAACTTATGTAATGTATAATTATTTTGTCATTATAGGACCTGAAAAAGACCCGGCAGGTATAAGGGGCGC
>PGYG01000079.1 GCA_002839545.1 Candidatus Methanoperedentaceae archaeon HGW-Methanoperedenaceae-1 | reverse complement strand
GGGTTTCAAATACAAGATTTTCCGGTTCAAGTTCCGGTTCTGTAGTCCATTCTATATCCGGTTCAGTTCCAGTATCTGTTCTTACCTCAACAGGAATGACTGTACGAAAATCAGAATCTGGTTCAAATTCTGGTAGTTCAGGCTGCGATTCCACAACAAAGTTTTCATTATCTTCATCATGTTTCCAAAATTCTGAATCCGCCACACCTGAATTTTCATCAACTTCTGGTTCAAACGAACCGGATTCTGTGACAGGAATATCGTCAAGGTTTATAGCGAAACCCGAATCAGTATCAGTATCTGGTTCTGGCTGATGGAAATCAGGCTGTAGGACAGCTTGGGTTTCAAATGCAAGATTTTCCGGTTCAAGTTCTGGTTCTATAGCCAATTCTACATCCGGTTCAGTCTCATCATCTGTTTTTACCTCAACAGGAATGATTGTACGAAAATCATAATCAGGTTCTGGTTCCGGCATTTCAAGCTGCGGTTCCACAACAAAGTTTTCATTGTCTTCATCCTGTTTCCAAAATTCTGCTACAGGTTCAGTTCTGGTATCGATAGTTACCTCAACAGGAATGACTGTACGAAAATCATAATCAGGTTCAAATTCTGGTAGTTCAGGCTGCTGTTCCAAAACAAAGTTTTCATTATCTTTATCCTGTGTCCGCAGTTGTGAATCCTTACCATCTTCATCAACCGAAACGCTAACATCTAATGAACCAGTATTCGGTCTCCCCTCTTTAATTTTAGCAAGAGCAGTATTTTTATTACTCCGTATTTTTTCAATTTTCGGATTAATTTCGATTGCTTTGGAATACGACTCAACAGCCTCAGTAAAACGATTCAGTTTATAAAGTAACAATCCCCTGTTATTCAAAATAGTAACATCATCCGGGGCTATTTCAAGAGCCCTCTCATAAGCAAGAAGCGCCTCTTCAAAACTTCCCCTTCCAAATAACACATCACCCCTACCGCACCACGCATCAGCATCACCCGGTTTTTTATCAAGAATATCATCATAACACCGAAGTGCTTTTCCATAATTACAGAGTCGTTCAAGGGCTATGCCTTTATTAAAAATGATTTCTACATCTTCCGTATTAATCTTAAGAGCCTTATTATAACACGCTACTGCATCCGGGAACTTCTCCATTCTCGCTAAAGCCAGACCTTTGTTATTCAATGCATTTGTTGAGTCAGGAGTTAGTTTTATAGCTTTATTGTAGCATTTAACAGCTTCAGCATACTCACGTCTTTCAATAAGGTCGTTGCCTTCATTGATCAGTGCCATGGCATTAGCTGGCTTCCCGTTTTTATTATTACCATTATCTTTTTTGTTCTTCCTTAATATCTTATCTAAAATAGTCATTTCTTGGTTCCAGATTATTTAAAGTTTAATCACTATTTATATCTAAGTATGCACATTTTCACACTTTTCTGGGTCTAAATAAATCTAAAATAGCTTTTGAATAATTGTGTCAAAGGATTTGGGATCCAGAAGTATAATTAAACGCCCTGTTTTATTTTCACCAAAATTCATATCTGTTGTAAGTGCAAACTCAACTTTCCCTGAAAACTCTTTCGTATTAGATTCTGCAATCTGTGAAGAGAGACCGGTTTTGAATACCGGGGCATTCAGGGTGATTGGAACTTCAATAAATTCAGATATGGCGCTGACATATTGCCCGCCAAAAATATTTGCTGATTCTTTTACCGTAGAAATTATGTCTTCCGTGAATTCATTTACTGCTTCATCCTGCGGAATGCAAAGAAGTTCATTTGCAATTTGCAGGGCAATGTCTTTTGAGAGATAAAACATTAACTTCCCACTGATATTTGCTGAAGGGTCGTTCCCGTGAAGTCCTACGTCAATTAATACAATTTCTTCCCCAAGACCGATAATCTCGTTTTGCATATCGTCAATTTGTACGATACGCAGCTGTGATTGAATTGAATCGTCCTGCCCTGCTAATTCAGTTACTGTTGATGCTGCGTTTGCCATCCCGGAATGTCCTATATTATTCAACAGACTGATAGCCGAATCTAGATTAATTTGTGTTTCTGCATTTGGGGCTGGAACCACATGCATATTTGTCGGTTTGTTCAATACAGGGGAAGCCTCACTGATAACAGGAGCCTTAATGACGGGAGAAGGCACACTAACATGAGCTTCACTGAACGGTGGAAGCTCACTTATAGTAGGGGGGATATTTGATTCTGCAAAAAAATCAAGCCTCTCTGCCTTTTCTTTATTACCGTTTCTTTTTTGCACAGGATAATCTTCATGAACCGGATCGATTGAATAGCCAGTATCAAATCTTAATTCATTGCCTGATTCCACATGAGGCTGGTGTTCGTAGCGTAAATATTCACGCGATGGCTGTCTATACGGAGGTGTTTCATCCCTTGCCGGTGTTCTCCTCCTTTCTACAATTTGCTCATCCCTGTGCCATCCTGATTCCGGAACCGGAGGCATTGTATAATTTCTTCCCGGTTCGTTTATAACAGATTCATGTCCGTTGGTTGCCAGTTGCAGCCATACGGAACTTTTATGCCCGCCATTATTTTTGTCGACATAATTGAATAAGACATCAACCGAAGCCAGCCCGTCATAGTCATTTTTTAAGCCCAATGTAATCCTGCGCTTATTTTTTCCGACTGAATGGTAATCTGTTTTCGTATCATCCAGGATAACATCTTTTGAGAAATTAACCCCTTTACCGTTACCATTACCGTTTCCTTTTTTCATTCCGTCTTCCACTCTTGAGATATATTCACATTCGAACATATTTGACGGAACGTCTATGGTTAAAAGAGGAATGTCCACCTGGTCAGAATGGACAGACTTCCGATCATATTTGTGCTGGTGCCTTTCATCATTAATAGATTCTATCCTTATGAGTGATTCCTTTGCTATTTTTTTCAAGTCCGGGGAACCGTCTTTCAGGAGGGATTTAAGCCCGGCAACTGCCCGCATATCGCCGAATCTTCCAAGCGCCCATGCTGACTGAATCCTTACAGTCTCACTCTCGTCATTCAAAAGACCGATTAATGGTAATGTGGCTTTAGTATCACCAATCTCACCAAGAGCCCATGCCGCACTTGACCTGATAACCATAGCCTCATCTTCAAGAAGTTCAATTAAAGGTATTACTGATTTCCTGGATTTGAGTTCGCCAAGAGTTTGTATGATGTCACGTCGCTCTATGGTTGTACTTATATTGAGCATCCTGATCAGTCCTTCAACATCACCGGATTTTCTCATTCCTGTTGGGTAACTTAGAGATACAGACATTTTTTAACACCTTTTTTTTTAGGGTTGAAGTATATTCATATTTGTGAATCTATTTTCAAACCATTACCCTAATCTTCCAGTCACACCTGCATATACTACGTTGTGAAAATTAGTGAGAATCAATTGTGAATAAAAACCAATGTCGGCAGAAGAAGTAAGTGGCAGTTAAACCAGCACCAGTATCCAGTTCCTGTGTTTGATGTATACATTCTTCTCAACCTGGACTATACCTTTGTGAAGAAATATCTGTTATTGTAAGGTTGGTGGCACTAATTTTTACCCGCATTTTTTCCAACCCTCAAAAACAAAGCAAATGAATTGTGGGCAATCCGAAAAACGATTTGCTACCACCCTTACAGAAAAACGTAAATTAACGGGATAAGATTATTTTATGGATTAAATACGGCATTATCCCGACAATAAGTCCTGTCCCGCAATCATTGGTTTTGATTATTGTAACATTTCCCTTCCATTCACCAGCGCCTCAACAACTGACGGGTCAGCCAGGGTCGATGTGTCCCCGATATCCCCTACATCACCCTTTGCAATCTTCCTGAGAATGCGCCTCATGATTTTACCAGAGCGGGTTTTGGGAAGACCAGCGGCAAACTGTAACTTCTCAGGTTTTGCAATCGGTCCGATTGTGTTCCTTACATGTGTCACAAGTTCTGCTTTAAGTTCGTCACTTTCCTTAACTCCTTCCTTCAGAGTAACAAAAGCATAGATGGCTTCCCCTTTAACCTCGTGGGGGAAACCCACGACAGCAGCCTCAGCCACCCCGGAATAAGACACGAGGGAACTTTCAATTTCAGCAGTCCCAAGCCTGTGCCCTGAAACTTTAATAACATCATCAAGCCTTCCCATAATCCAGTAATAACCATCCTCATCCTTGCGCGCACTGTCCTCTGTCTGGTACAGTCCTGGAAATACCGTGAAATATTTTTCCTTAAACCGCGCATGGTTCCCGTACACTGTCCGCATCATGCCAGGCCAGGGTTTCCTGATAATTAATTCCCCGCCTTCATTAACACCAGCCTCTGTCCCGTCCTTCCTCAGGACAGCAGCCTCAATACCGGGGAACGGTAACGTGGCAGAACCGGGTTTAAGCGGCGTTGCGCCGGGCAGTGGTGTTATTATAATACCGCCTGTTTCGGTCTGCCACCACGTATCCACAATAGGACATCGCTGCTTCCCGATAACTGTGTAGTACCACATCCATGCTTCGGGATTAATCGGTTCACCCACAGTACCAAGAATCCGCAGGCTTGAAAGGTCATGTTTTTCAGCCCATTCATCCCCGTCCTTCATCATAGCCCTGATTGCGGTAGGGGCAGTATATAATATAGTGGCTTTATATTTTTCAACCAGTTCCCAGAACCGGTCAGGCTTCGGGTAATTCGGGACGCCCTCAAACATAAGGCATGTTGCGCCGCTTGCAAGCGGACCGTACACGATATAACTGTGACCTGTTATCCAGCCGCAATCTGCCGTGCACCAGTAAATATCATCATCCCTGTAATCGAATATCCATTTAAACGTCTGCATTGTATACAGCAAATATCCGGCTGTGGTATGCAGTACTCCTTTCGGTTTCCCGGTACTCCCGCTTGTGTACAGGATAAACAACGGGTCTTCTGAATCCATTGTCTCTGGTTTACATTCAAAAGGCACGGTTTCCATTTCTTCGTGCCACCAGGAATCCCGCCCTTCTTTCATATTCACAACTGTGCCGGTGCGGTTATAAACAATAACACTTTCCACAGTGTCATTAAGGGCTGAATCCACATTTTCCTTAAGCGGAATCGTTTTTCCCGACCTGAAACTGGCATCAGACGTTATTACCATCTTGCATTTACTGTCATTTATGCGCTCCCTGAGTGAGATTGCACTGAATCCTGCAAACACAACATTATGTATAGCGCCGATTCTTGCGCAGGCAAGCATGGCAATCACAAGCGGCGGAATCATAGGCATATAAATAGCAACCCTGTCGCCTTTCCTTATCCCTTTTTTTTTCAGGACATTGGCAAACCTGCTGACCTCACTGTGCAGTTGTTTGTACGTGTAAGTTTCAGTATCGCCGGGTTCCCCTTCCCACATAATGGCAATTTTGTCGCCTTTTTTGTCAAGATGCCTGTCAAGACAGTTGTAAGACGCATTCAGCTTTCCTCCCTCAAACCATTTGCATATTGCTTCTCCGGGAGCCCATGAATACACAGTATCCCATTTCCTGTACCATGAAAGCTGGCTGGCTTTATCTTCCCAGAAAGAAACAGGGTCTTTTATGGAGGCGTCATATATTTTCTTGTACTCTTCCATACTTTTTATGTGTGCCTTTTCACTAAATCCTGATGGCGGGTTGAATACCCGTTTTTCTTTGAGCAGGGAGACTATGTTGGTATCATCCATGGTTTGTATCACTTACAATTAAGTATTAGCGGCAGAAGATAGGTATCTGAAATATCACCGGATTTTAACAATCACACTCAAATCACACTCCCGTTTATAGTGGTGTGATTGCAATAAGTTGTCCTGATAGGCATGATGGGATAAGGCATATATCATACAGTATATGAACTCGTGATGCCGGGAAAAACTAAAACGCAGGTGTTACTATTAAGCAGTTGTTCTTTGAAAAACGGGCAATCAGGTTTGGAATTTATTTCATTCTTTTTAGCCTGGTATTAGCAGCCGCATATTCAGGTATGAACATCACATTATTGTTTATTGAAATGATTGAAAATAGTGAAGCGAATGCCAGTGCTGTTATTGCGGGTTTTAATCTAAGGGGTTATGCAGCGATTTTTTTGGTTACAGGCGCAGCTTTCCTTTCGGTCACCCGCCATAATGAGATGTGAAAAATAAACAACAATGGAACAATTGAACAATAGACCATTGTTTAAAAACCTGTGTAATCATACAGATTTCACACAAATTTCACACAGATTATTAAATGTTTGTAATTCGAATCTGTGAGACTGTTTAACAAACATGTTAAAACAGGTGATATAAATGAAAGCAAATAACTGTTGGAAATTTAAGGACTGCGGCAGGGAAAAAGGCGGAAAGAAGGAAAAAGAAATGGGTATCTGTCCAGCGTATCCAAAAAATGGAAAAGATTGCTGGAAGGCTGCCGGAACGTTCTGCGGCGGTAAAGTCCAGGGAACATTTGCCCAGAAACAAGGCACTTGCATGGCGTGTGACTGGTATAAGGCAGTTAAAAGTTAATGAGATGAACAAATAGTCCATATTTGTTCAATTTTTTTTACGTATAGTTCGATATGAACTTTATTCATGGATACGCATGAAAAGGCATAACTAACGGGCTTTTTCGTATCAGGAAAGTATAAACGCATTTCGATATCGGTACAGACGCTTTTAATACTGTTAATACAGTCCGGATTTTCTTTTTTCTTGAAAAAGTACACACATTTTTCACAACCCTGTTTATGTGTATGTTACTCAGTTTTATGAACATGAGTAAATACATTTTAAACCACACAAACGATGGTTTATTTAAGTATTAGAAATGGTGATAAAATGATAAGCGTAAAAGATATGTCTATGAGCAAAAAGTTAATCGGCGGGTTTTCTATCGTGGTTTTACTTCTTACCATAGTGGGACTAACGGGATACAACGGTATCACAGGCATTAACGATGAACTGAATATTATAGTAGAAGACCATGTGGTCATGTTACAGCATTCTATGGACATGCAGATATCAGGTCTTCTTGCCAGTGATGCTGTAAGTGAATATATTTTTGGTAATAAAGCAGCTAAATCTGAATTTAACAAGGAAATGACTGCGTTTGACCAAAAGATTGCATCTCTTCAACAAATGAACCTTAATGCCGAAGAAACGAAACATGTAGCAGAAATAATCCGGCTTCGTGAAAACTTTAGAAGCTCAGCCATAATGCTCCAGTCAGCAGTCGATGCGGCTTATGTTGAGCAAGACAAGAGCGTAATTAATGCAATGGAAGTTTTTGATGCTGACAGGGTAAAACTGTTGGACAGCCTTGCATCATTTGAGGCTATGCAGGGTGCTGGATTGACAGAATCCGGAAAACATGCTGAAGAAACTGGCAGCAATGCAATTATTCTCATGACCATTATTGGCATTATTTCAGGAATTGCGGGAGTTGGTATAGGGCTTTATATTTCCCGTTCCATCACCAAGCCATTGGGTGATATGCTTGATGCAACAGAAAAAATTGCGCATGGTGATTTGACAACCATCATTGAGAATGACTCCGAAGATGAAATCGGACAGCTTTCCAGAGCAATTATGGTAATGAGCGGCAGCTTAAAAAGCGTAATTTTACAGGTTAAGGATTCGGCTTATAAAGTTGCTACCACGTCCAACGAATTATCTGCATCAAGTGAAGAACTCAAAGCATCAACCGACCAGATATCAAATACTACACAGGACCTTGCCAATGGTGTCAGCCAGCAGGCTTCTAAGGTCGCAGACATCAGCAGGACAATGAGGGAAATGGCAACAAGTATCATGGAAGTAGCCGGAACTTCGCAGAAAGCATCCGAAGGAGCCAACGAAGCAAACAATTCTGCCCAGCACGTCGGGAAAATGTCAAACGAAGTCGTTAAGCAGATGGAAGATATCCAGCGGACTGTTGAGAATTCGTCTGATGTAATTAAAGACCTTAGCAATAAATCC
>PGYG01000078.1 GCA_002839545.1 Candidatus Methanoperedentaceae archaeon HGW-Methanoperedenaceae-1 | reverse complement strand
GGAATTCTCAGACCGTGCCAAGAAATCAGGTGTCGGCGGGATATTCCACACGGATGAACTTCCCAATTACGGCATCACGGAAGAAGAAATAAAGTCACTCAGGGAAGCGGTCAGTGCACAGGATGGGGATTGCGTTGTCATGGTGGCAGATGCGAAGATAAAAGCACAGGGCGCCATTGAAGCCGTGATTGTCAGGGCACGGGAAGCCATGGAGTTTGTTCCGGAAGAGACACGGCGCGCGCTTCCTGACGGCAACAGCGCATACATGAGACCGCTTCCAGGGGCTGCGCGCATGTATCCTGAAACCGATGTGCCGCCTGTGTTGATTACACAGGAGAGGATAGACGGGATTGCGCTTCCTGAATTGATTAACGAGCGCGTGTCAAGGTACATGAAAGACCTGAAACTCAATGATGAACTTGCAAACCAGATAGCCCGTTCCCCGAATATGCCGCTTTTTGAAAACATAATCAAGCAAGTCCCGGATGCAAACCTTGTTATGGTTGTCCGCACCCTTGAAACAACTCTTGATGAACTCGCAAAAGACGGCGTTCCTGTGGATAACATTAAAGAAGAACATCTTATTCCTCTTTTCAGGCTTCATTCAGAAGGCAAGATTCCTAACGAAGCCGTACCTGGTGTTTTGAAAATTATTGCAGGAAAACCAGGGACGTCAGTTGATGATGCAGTCCGCTCCCTCGGCGTGGGTGTGGAGACAGGAGGAAGAAAGGATGGATTTCATAAAGGAGAAAGGGATTAATTCTGCCGGACCTCTTATGGGAATTGTGATGAAAGAGCTAAGGGGTAAAGTAAGCGGCCAGGAAATCAGCAGGGTATTAAATGAAAAAATATCAGCTATAACAGGTTAGTCTTTTTTCCCTGATTTACTATTTTTCCCTGCGCCGTTTAACCCGAACAATTCAGCCACAGTATAAAGAAAATGTTCATCATCATGCTCTGCTGCACATCTGAGGATTTTCGTTGGCTCGGCAAGAATCTGCTTTGCAAAAGAATGTGTCATATCGTCAAGGACTTCGCACTCAATAGACCCTATTGTATGCCTTGATTTCAGTTTATTAATAGCATCGTCACGTTCTTTTTTCCTGATAGTTTCAACCATTGAGTAAAGAGACGCGATAATCCTGTCAGCCTGTTGGCGCTTGTACTGTATTTTAAGCAATGCAAGTTCTTCTTCAATAAGGACTTCTGCCTTTTTTGCCTCTTCTTTTCGCTTATCGAGGTTTGCATCACTAATGCTTCTCAGGTCATCGATATTATATAACCTGACACCTGCTATGTCCCCTACACTGCTTTCAATATTCCGGGGATTCCCGATATCGATAAGCATGAGCCCCTTAGCATCCCCTTCCATTATACGTGACATTATTTCATGATTCAGTATAAAATGAGGTGCAGACGTTGCGCTTATAACAACATCGGATTTAGGGATGTAATCTTCCATTAGCTCGTACTGGATGGCTACTCCGTCAAGCTCGGCTGCCAGGCTCTCGGCACTGTCAAACGTCCTGTTTGCTACATAAATGACTTTAATATCCTTATTTGCAAGAGCTTTTGCAACAAGTGTTCCCATCTCGCCTGCGCCGATGACCATTACCGTCTTTCCGTGAAGTCCGCCAAGTGTATTCTCTGCCAGTTCAACAGCAGCCGAACCGATAGATACAGAGCCTTTATTGATACCGGTTTCGTTGCGGACGCGTTTTCCTACCTGTATCGCTTTATTAAAAGCAAGGTCAAGCGTCTTTCCGGTCGCATTTGCCTTTTTCGCAAGCATGTATAATTCCTTAACCTGTCCAAGAATCTGGTCTTCGCCTACAATCATGGACTCAAGCCCTGACGTCAGGCGCAAGAGATGGCGAAGTGACTCTTCATGGTCAAGAAAATCAATAATCCGGGATGAAACTTTCATGCGTTTTGCAAAATCAAGAAGCACCTTGCTCCCTTTTGGAGATACAACATAAACCTCGACACGGTTGCAGGTTTTAAAAACAGCACATTCCTCGACAAGTTCATGCGCCTTAAGGTGTTCCAGGAGATGTTCAACACCGCCATGCCAGGCACCTTCCATTTCCTCAATGCTCGCCTTGGTATGGGTGATAAGCATACTTGATATTTCAGTCATTGTGTTCTTAATTCCCTATATGTTTTTCAGCTACTTTATATGCCTTTTCATATGACTCGCCTAAAGCAGTCCATACATCAGTATCATTGATGATATTCCACAAGATTTCTTTTCGTTTTTCCTGTATTCCAACCTGTGATTTAAGCATTTCGCGAATTTCATTCTGGAGCCGCAGCATCTGTTCGAACTCCGGTGTTATGACATCTTCCAGCTTATGGCGGATATATTTTGAAACGGCAGGACTTGCGCCTGTGGTTGAAATCCCGATTATGATGTCGCCGCGCCTTATAACAGAAGGCACAATAATATCACCGAATTCATCGACCCGGTTCACGAGTTTTCCGCTGTCGGAGGAGAGTTTATGGATTTTCTCGTTCAATCCTGCATCATTTGTGGCAGGAATTACAATAAAAGCCTTTTCAATATACTGCAATATTTCCTTTTCAGTCAGGTCTGCTATTTTGATGAGTTTTATTTTTCCTTCTTCAGAGAGCCTGTCCAATAAGGAAGTGAAATCCCGGCTTACAACAGTTACGCCAGCATGTTCGCAAAAAAGTGATGCTTTGCGTTCACCCACGTTACCGCCACCGAAAATTACCACTTCTTTCCTGGAAAGGTCAAGCATCAAAGGTAAAAATTTACTCATAACCTTACACCGGTTTTCTTAAACTCCTTCTCGCTAAAGAGTATGGAATAACCTTTGATACCGGTTGCCAGCGAAACCTGCTTTGCGATATTTTCACACTCTTCGCGTGAATATGCATGTATCATCGTAAAAAGGTTAAATTCCCAGTCAGGGTAGCGCGGGCGTTCATAACAGTGCGTGACTTCGGGGAATCCTGCCATGACAGCTCCGACTTCTTCAACCCTTTCATCAGGCACATTCCATGTACACATTGCATTAGCTGTAATTCCGATTGCCCTGTGCCCGATAGAGGCACCGAAACGCCTGATTACACCTTCCTTAACCAGTTTATCCATCCTGTCAAGAATCTCATCTTCGGTTATCCCGAGTTCCTGTGCTATCTTCCTGAACGGTTCCGGTTCTATGGAAATACCGTCCTGCGTCAGTTTCAGTAATTTTATGTCAGTCTTGTCCATGTTATCAAATTAAATCGTTATGTAGTGCACGGAATAAATACGTCAATACATTATTTCTGGAAAACATCCTGAAGGAAATCAATGAAATTAATACTGGTGCACATACTATTTTAACTTTCTTTTTATTTATTGTCCTTTGCTTTTGTAATGTTTGTTTTGTTATATCTCGTTTTAACCTGCATAACAGCATCATTTATGATAGAGAACACTCGTATAAGCGTTAAAGGCTATGAGATTAGAGACATGTTACTCATGGCGGATGGGTTAAAAAAGGTACCAGAGGCTGAATAATGCTTGGAAAATACAGGGAAAAATACCAGAAAATCCTATTACCGTTCGGGAAAATTTTTGCCGTCCTGTCAATCAGCCCGAATACGTTGACAATACTGAGTCTCATAGCAAGTGCTGGCGCAATGGTCGGTTACATGGAAAATAACTTACTGCTCGGTGTTTTTTTCATTCTTGTTACAGGATTTTTTGACATTGCAGACGGCACAACCGCAAGGTACACGAAAACAGAATCGCGGTTCGGGACTGTCCTTGACCACGTGGTTGACAGGTACGCCGAGTTCTTTATAATAACAGGGATTGTGCTTGGCGGTTATGTTTCATGGTTGTGGGGATTTGCTGCGCTTTTCGGGATGATAATGGCAAGTTTTACCCGCGCCAAGGCAGAATCTGTCGGCGGTATGGCAAGCTGCACTGTCGGGATTGCCGAGCGCCAGGAAAAACTCATACTGGTAATTATAGGTTCACTTGCCCAGGTTTATTATGACAATGCCCTGTTAGTTGCGATTGTGGTTGTGGCTGTGGTTTCGCATATAACAGTTGTCCAGAGACTTCTTTATGCTAAAAAGGAAATTGTAAAGAACAGGTAATCAGGTAACCCTTCCTGACTGCCCTGATTTTATTTGAGTCAGACCTATACCTAAAACCGCATCATCTGCGGGCTTCTCGGTATGGGTTTCACTTTTGAAGCAGCTTCCCAGTCAGCTTCGTATATGTGCATTGAGTTACAGAAATCCACAACCTTAACAAGTTCAAGGTTGCAGGGTTCAAGTATTTCCTTCCTTGCCATTGTCAGTAATCCTACCATGTTACTGTTCCAGGCTGCATACAGGTCACGTGAGCGCCACATGCAGTGCATCTCGATTTTTCCATCACCGATATTACGGAACCACAGGCGCTGAAGACAGGGCTGGTCTTCCTCTACTAAAAGGTCGCGTTCAGGAATCCATGTGATTCCCTGACGCCGCCGGGATACGCCTTTTGGCAGCAGTTCCCTTATTATTTTCAACTGGTCAATATCCTCGCTGCGTGACGGGTAGTTTATGAGCCTGTCCATGTAATTATACTCAAATCCCTGCTTTTTCCAGTCATAATCCCGCTCCCACTGTTTCAGGTATTCCTTTACATGCATCTCCTTTGTGGGAAACTGCGGGTGCAGCATGGGTTCAGAAAAAGGTTCCCTGATTTCCGTGACACAACAGATGTCCTTCGACATGGGTCCGTACTCGGTTTTAATTTCCATCCCGTGTTTCATGACAAAATTCACTGCCTGTCCCCATGCATCAGCAAGACCGGCGGCTTTAACCAGGTTAGTCGGAGGGTACTTCATAATAATCTGTTTAGCTATACTTTATACATTGGATATTAGGTTAACTATCAGATTTCATCATAAGATGGGATAAAATAGCATCATTTCAAAAACCTTATTACCAAGTTTTCCTAACTAAGAATATGTGTGGTGAATTATTTTGTTAAGCGTTAATGAAAAAGGACTGGAAATTGCTGAAGAGATGATGGACTGGTCAGATGAGTTAAAAGTAAAAACCATCGAACTTAGTAACGGTGCCAAGGTTATAGATTGCGGAATCAATGTGGACGGAGGATACGAAGCAGGTTTGATGTTTACTGATATATGTATGGGAGGATTCGGCGTAAGTTCGATTACCGTGCATAAGGTGAATGATATTCCCCTGGCGTTTGTGGATATTACCACAGACCACCCGGCAATGTCATGTCTCGGTGCACAGAAAGCAGGATGGAGGGTAAGCGTTGACAAATACTTTGCAATGGGTTCTGGTCCTGCAAGGGCACTGGCGCTTAAGCCCAAGAAAACATATGAGCGTATAAAATACGAGGATGATTTTGATTATGCGGTTATTGCACTTGAATCAAACCAGCTTCCTGATGAAAAGGTACTGGACCATATTGCACAGGCATGCCATGTGGATTCGGCGAATGTGGTGGCTCTTGTCGCCCCGACTGCAAGTATCGTGGGTTCTGTGCAGGTGTCAGGACGTGTTGTCGAGACTGCGATTTTCAAATTGAATGAACTGGGTTATGATACTACAAAGATTGTAAGCGGGACAGGAAGCGCACCGATTGCGCCTGTTGTTAAGGATGACCTGAAGGCTATGGGTTGTACCAATGACAGCGTTATATATTACGGCTCTGTGTTCCTGACAGTGAGGGGAGTTGATGAGGCATTGTTCAAGCAGGTTCCTTCATCCACGTCAAAGGATTACGGAAAACCGTTTTATAAAACGTTCAAGGATGCAGGTTATGACTTCTTCAAGATTGATGCGAATGTGTTTGCTCCGGCTGAAATTACGGTTAATGACCTTGAAACTGGCAAGACATACCATTCAGGGCATCTGAACGGCGAAGTTATAATGGAATCTTACGGAATAAGCGGGATTTAAAAACCCGTTTATTTTATTTCTTTTTTTGAAGTGTTTTTCATTTGTAAAAATAATTATAATGTTATTGGTTACAATATTTATCTATCTTGGTTACTTTAACCATTACCACCATTTCATACTATTCTTAAACTTCGTTTTTGACTCGTCCTCTTTCAGTTTCCTGAAAACATACAGGTTCTCATGTCCTATCAGCAAAAAATTATATTTAGTACCGCTCCAGTTTTCCCTTGTACCTTTCATTTTCCATTGGAGTTTAATAATATTCTCCCTCAACACAAAACCAACATCGAGAAAAACCTGTAAAACCCTTGGAGTAATTGGAATAAAATGGGCATGTTTGCGGGCATCCCCCATGAGTATGGCACAATGCTTTCCGGGTTTTAAGACCCGGATGCATTCTGCTGCAACCTGTTGCATTTCATTGGTAAATTCATCGATGCTGTGGATACTTGACAGGTCGCCTTTATTTCTCTCATGAGTGTATGGAATGATGTTTGCATAAGGCGGATGGGTTGCTATCAGGTCAACGGTCTCGTTCTCAATAAGGTCAAGTGAGCGCGCATCTCCCGCGTATGTCCTGATTTCAGGCGCTTTATACTCAGTATCCAGCGGCGCATAAGAGAAGTCGAGCCTGTTGCGTGTGACCATGACTGCATCCGGGTTTATGTCAACTGCTATGGCGCGCCTGCCGAGTAGTTTGTTTGCATTCGACTGCTGTTGTTCCGCTTCCTGCCATCTGGTCAAGTACGAGGTCGCCGGGCGCAGTGTAGCGGAGGATGAGGTTTCTTGGGATGTAGGGTGACCAGTTGCCGCGGTAGTTTCCTTTATGGGTTGCCCAGTCGCCGCGGTCTGGGAATGACCAGACGGTTGTGGTCTGGGGAGCGAATGATGAGGGGGCGAAACGAGAAAAAGATAGTTTCTTGTCAATTTCTATTAAAGTATCACCTATTTTTACAGTTGGATTAATTTTCACGTACTCCCTATACTGATTATAAGTGATTTCTTTCAAGCTAAACTAATGATGTTAAAATAAATATATATACATAGTTACAATTTAGTTACAGCTTAATTACAGTTTTGTTTCAATTTGTTAGAAAAATGTAGATTATAAAGAAACATTGTTTGGCATAATATATTAATATAAAACGATTCAATTAAATAATATTGAAACAGAGATGATTCCAATGCCTGAAATTACACTAATTAAATCACCATGGGAAGATATATTTTTAGACCTGGTTGAACAAACCGAAGAAAAGTTACTAATTTCAAGTCCATTTATCAAATCAAAACCTGTTGAAAAAATGATTTCTGCGAAAGGTGTTGATGTTTCCATCGAATACATCACATCCTTTAAATTAATGAATTTCTATCGTAAATCATCGGATTTTGAAGCTCTGAATACAATTTTGAAAAACAATGGAATTATTAGAAACTATCAGCCACTTCATGCAAAAGTGTATATTTTTGACAAAAAGCAAGCAATTATCACGTCGGGTAATTTAACTAATGGTGGAATGAATACAAATTATGAATATGGCGTTTTAATCAAAGACGAGAAAAGCGTTGCAAGTGTTATGCACGATTTTTATCATATATTCAATAGCAATATAACCGGCAAGATTTCTTTTGAAATTATAGAAAATGCACAAAAAATAATTCAGGATACACCTCGAGAAAAAGAAGTAACATTCAAACCGTTGGAGGTTGAAGGAGATGAAAACGATATTTTTGATGTGGGGACAGCTCCAATAATAGAAAATCTGACGGGTTGGAAACTTGAAGTTTTTAATTGTCTGGAATCTATTGAACACCGATTTTCGTCAGCCGTTTATATTCCACAAAAAATTAATCATTTTTCACCACATCATCTCGAAGGATAACGTTTTTCAATAAATACCTCTACAG
>PGYG01000003.1:32765-54342 GCA_002839545.1 Candidatus Methanoperedentaceae archaeon HGW-Methanoperedenaceae-1 | reverse complement strand
GTAACTGTCAAATTGATTTTCCGGACAAAAATTGTGAATTTTTTGTTGAAATAGATGCCAGTATCTTTAAAAAATAGTGAAATCTGTCAAACTCAGGTTATACCAATAACTGGTACGAAAATTAAGACGAACTTGATTTAATATGGGATTGTCGAAAAAATAATGTAATTTCCAGACAATCCCACATATTATCCGTATGTCAGCGTTACTGTTTTAAATTGGGGCGCTGCGCCCCAACACCTTTATTCCAGACTCACTTTCCAGTTCCGTGTTTTTCTTTTATCAGCTTCCCGATTCTTTCTGCCTCTGCCATAACTTCAGGTTCGTCCTTTACTGACCTGTAACCTTTCAGGATTCTGGCAGAACCATGCTGGTACGGCTTGTTGTCTGGCAGCAGTTCAAGATATCCTTTATACGCTTCTTCAACACCAAAGTCCATTCCGGTAAGTTCTTTCGAGTATGCATTCCAGACCGGAAAAGCACAGGTTTCACCGGGGCCGCAAACGAAACAACACGGCGTTCCTTTTGCTGTCATGCCTCCGACAATATCCATACCTCCTGCACGAAGACCATTTCCAAGCCATTCGCCAACCATTTTTTCAGCAGCCACTCCAACAGCGACTGTTGCAGCAAGTTTCCCGCCTGTCAGGAGTTTTACATGCCTTTTTGAATAGAGCCTCTCGACAAATGCCTTTGTAAATGCGCTCGCTGCCCCGTAAAATGTTGACGAACCTAAAACGATAGCATCTGCTTCCATCACCTTTTTGGAAAGCCATTTAAAGTCGTCATTGATTATGCATTCATTGGTATGGACACATTTCATACATGCAATGCAGGGACCTACTTTTATATCAGAGAGTTTTACAAACTCGGTTTCTGCTCCTGTTGCTTCAAGTATCGCTTTTACCAGTGTGTCTGTATTACTGTCCTTTGTCGGACTTCCGCTTATTCCAAGTACTTTCATTTCATACACCTTTTAAATTTCAATTTTTTATCTAAGTGAGCGGTACGGCAAGGGAATCAAGGAATTTATTGTAGCCTGTGAACAGTTCCATTACCCCAAGCACTTCTACAATCTGGATGTCTGTAAGACCATGAGTTTTCAGCTCGTCTGTTTCAGCATCAGTTATCTTATGCGGGGTAAGTGTCGCTTTCCTGGCATATTCAAGGATTTTTTTATCTCTTGGCGTAATCTGGGGATTCTCAATGTTTTTTGTCAGGTCGTCTATTCTTTCCTGGCTAAATCCCATCATCGAAAGCGCCATGGAGTGTGAAGCCACACAGTAATTACAGCTATTGGCAGCAGATACAACTACTGCGATTTGTTCCTTTAGCTCACGTGGAAGTTCGCCGCCCATCAGCAATACTTTTGTCTTTTCCCAGTTCACTTTGAGGAGTTCTGGAAAGTTGGCATAGGTCTTGAAAAGGTTGGGAACCATCCCGAAACTTGCTTCTATATCTTTATAGACTGCCCGAACCATGTCACTTGCTTCGTAATTTTCAATAAGTTTGATTCTCGTCATGTTGATTATTTATATGGTTAAAATAAACAGGGCTTAAAGCCCTGCTCTTTCAACGATTACATCTGCAACCTGTTTGGCGCTCTTGAAGGGAAAATCGCTTGCTTTTAGCAGTTTTCCAGCTTCACCTGCTGTCACTTCAATGCCGCCTGCTTTGCATGTGGTATTTGCGCCGTCCGGGAATGCAGACAGGAGTTGTTCCGGTGTCTTTACCGGGAACTTTGCGCCTGCAAGTCCTCCGACAATCTGTGCGTGTATTTCATCACGGATGCTCATGCTTCTTCCTCCATCATTGCTTTTATCTCGCCTGCTGTTTTGGATATCGGACAGCCGGAGCCATGTGACTCACAATGGAAGCATGCGCTTTTTACTGCATTCAACGACTTTTCAGCTTCTTCTTTTGTTACGGTTTTGTTTGTGTATTTCCATTCTGGCATTTTATTACACCTCAATAACATATTGTTTAGTTACTCCTATATACTTAGCCGTCATAAAACTATACCAACTACATTTTAATATACAAACATGACCTTTAAGGTTGTGATGGAAACCTTTTTAACCGTATAAAGATAAAATAACCCTTATATGCCAGAAAAAAAAGAGAAACAAACCAACGACCTCCTTGAAATAAAAGGAAAGCTCAATGAAATACACAAGGATATGAAACGGTTTATTGAGCAGTCAAACCAGCAGCATCTTGACACTGTTCTCTCAGGTTCAAGGTCACATTTTACCAATGCGATTATCGGGCATGTTATTGGTGATATTGATGAGGATCTTGAAAGTAATATGGTCAAAAAATGTGAAATGCGGGAAACCTGCAAGTCGAACTTTACAGGATTCCTGCAAAATAATGCAGGTCTTATGAAGAATGACAATGTTCATCAAGATGTTATTTTAAAAAACCAGTCAGATTTAAACGGCATGAGGAGCAATGCCCCGTCAAAACAATGCGAGAAATGTTTTTCACAGGTACAGAACCTTTTCGGAAAACAAATCAGCCTGATGCGCTCCCTTCGAATCTATAATACGGATGAAGAAAAGAAACCGGAAATACCCCCTATCCATGAGGAGCTGATAGTCAGTGTACTTGAACCGCTGTCCAACAAGCAGCGCATGCAAATATTAAAAGCAATATCAATAGAAACAAAAACATTTACTGCATTATCTGAACTTACTGGGCTAAGGGGCGGAAATTTAAATTTTCATTTGCAAAAACTGCTTGACAGCGGAATGATTCTACAGCGTCATGAGCGCGGGGATTACATGATTACTGATAAAGGTTTCAAGGTCTTAAGAAGTATAGGTGACATGTATTCCATGCTGAACTCCTGAAGTGATACATTTTATTCAAAAGGTGAAGTTATGGATACGTTGAATAATGAAAATAAGACTGAATTCCAGACAGTGGAAGAGCTGATGATGGCTCCTGCGCCAAAATTCAATGATGTTATGCGCTGTGTTTTTAAGATAAAGGATTACGAGATAGATGTTTATTTTTACCTTCTTGATAATTCAGGTTCTACTATTGCTGAAGTATCTGAGTTCTTTGATAAGGATAGAAGCTCAATCCAGCGCTCACTCCAAACATTAATGGATAAAGGTATGATAAAACGAAAATTCAGGGTACTGGGCGCTGGCGGGTTTACTTATATTTACACTGCTGTCCCAATTGAGGAAACAAAGCTTATAATGGACAGGGAACTTAATGTCTGGTACCAGATGATGGGGCAGCTCGTAACGAATTTTGAAAAGAGATAATCTATACAAAGATTTGCAAACTTACTGCATGGTAATGTTTAATATTGCTGTGGTATAATTGCTTCCCCATGACAGCACACCCAAGCGGTAGAAAATTAGGAGTCCATAAAATCCATCCTCCTGATGAGAAAAAATGCGAAGGGATTAAAGTCCTTGGAATCTCCGGGTCTTCAAGGCAGGAAGCTGGGATGAGCAAATCTGAGAAGATACTGCTCCAGGCGCTTGACATGGCAAAAAAGTTCGGAGCAGTCACCAATTTCATACGATTGCAGGATTTGAAGATATACTATTGTGAAGGCAACTATTCCCAGAATCCGAGTCTATGCACATATCCATGCCAGGATTCTATGAAATATGAAGACGACCAGATGCAAATCGTCTATGATGCTGTACTGGATACTGATATTATGATACTTGCCACTCCGATACGCTGGAATAATCATTCCGCCTTGATACAGAAGTTCGTGGAAAGGATGAACTGTATCGAGAATTCGGATGTCTGGTTTGGCAAGAAATTAATTAAGGACAAAGTGGCAGGGCTGATAGTAATTGGTCACGTGGATGGGGTCCAGCATGTGGCAGGGAATCTCATGAACTTTCTGAATTGGGTAGGATTCCACATGCCGCAGGATATGATCGCTTCATGGGTGGGACCGAATGACGAAGATACCACAAAAGACTGGGATGAGATACAGAAAAACAAATACACCCAGGAAGACCTGGAGAACATGGTGCATAGCGTTTTGAAACTTGCTTGTGAGCTCAAGGACAGTAAAGAGGTCATATAGGACTTAAATTTTATGAGAAAACAAATTCCCCATTGAAAGTCTGAATGGTTCACCTGACTCCAATATATATTAAGGCAATTGCAAGAATAACAAATATCACAGAAAGGACTTTTTCCAGGAGAATTGTATTCAATCTCGCGGCAACATATGGCGCGATCTGACCGCCGATTATGACTGCCGGAACGGTCATTGCAATAATGTTCCAGGGCGTCTCTACACTTCCAGTTACAGAAGCTCTTAAGAGATGTGCGGTTGATGCCACAATAGCAGTCCCTGCCACTATAATATGATTTGTCCCGACCCCGACTTTTGCCGGGATACCAGAAACGATCATTGAAACCACACCCATTTCCCCGATCCCGAAACCTGATATACCCTGGAAGATACCTCCAAGGGAATAACCAAATAACCGAATCCTGTATGCGCACCTGCAATAATTGTATATTTTTCCATTCCGGTCTGTAAGTGTAACATTTTCCGGAGCCGCCTTATGTTGATGCGTGACTGTAAGGCTTTTCTTGGACGCCAGTTCATCAGCGAATGCTTTGATCCTTTCAGAATGACCTAAAGAATATACCGAGAGGAACAATGCAATGCTTATGAGGAAATATATCATTTTTTCCGGGAAGTAAAAAGATGCAAAAGAGGAAATTATAACTACGGGAATTGCCCAAGTGAGTGAGCGAAAAGCAATTTTTGTATCTACAAGACCAAATCGCATGAATGCCATGGTGGAACTTGAAATCCCGAAAGATTCTGTAATCAATCCGAGCATTACACTTTGCCCTGGCGTTAGCCCAAAAGCAAGAAGCGGGAATACAATGGCAAAAAACGGGACGAACAGGGCTGCACCACTTATGCCTACTGTATTTACCACAATAGCAATTAAAACCGCAATCGGAAACATCCACCAGAATTGAGTCCAGTATCCTGTATCACCTTTGACAAGATTTGTTAAGATAAAAAGAAAAACTGGAATTATAAGAAGAACCAGATAGTTCTCGTATTCCAGGGCTCTTTTTAATATTTCTTTTCCCATCTATGGTGCTTTCCCTGAATCGCAGAAATAAAATCCCTTCAACTTGTGTTTTTCATGTACCGGACATGTCGGGCATTTACAGCCTTTCTTTTCTATCTTTTCAGGGGAGCTGCCTCTTGCACAGAATAACATCGGGTTTGTGGGGAAAGGAAGGCTTGGACAGGTTCCGCAATAATCCATGCAGATATTAAGGTTATCTTTTGTATCCTCTACCGGCATTTTTTCCCTCTTACGCCAGCATCTTCTTGAACATCATCCTGACCATCATTCTTTTCAGGATGAAATAATCCTGGGTAGCAGCCATTACAGCCTGTTTTTCCATCATCTTCCTGTCTTGCGACCATGTAGACATTACTTTTTTCAAGGTTCCCATCAGAGCTTCCTTTTTTTGTTTTGGTAAAGCTGTCATGATATCAATTCTTGTTCTTACTATTTTTATCCTGTCTTGTTCTGGCAGTTCTGAAACGGCATCAAGCATATCGCTGATTGCCATCGTTCTTTTATCTTCAGGCATAGTTGAGAACTGTTCCATCCGTGCGCCCAATATCTTGCGCCTATCTCCCTCGGATTTTGATGCCAGTATTTGTACGGCTTCCATCATCTGGTCGATTTTCTCAGCCTTCATTTTGTATTCCTGGCATACAGGACATTTCTCAAGGTGTTCATCCAGTGAGGCAGCATCTTTGCCGGAACACTCTTCACAAGCATTAGCCAATTTTTTTAAATCTTCTCTGTGTGTCATAAAATAATTAACTCCATCTGGAAGATTATAATCTGTGTGATATATAGTTTCTTATGGGGCACTTTCATTTCCGGTAATATTTGATGAGCTGACCTATAATGAGGTTTGAAAAGCGCTAATTGCTAATCAGGTGTGCGTATCATGCTCATAACCTCCGTGGGGTTATCTTCGATAAAGTATATTATACAATTGTCTGGAAAAGACACTTAAAACGGAGGTAAAAAATATGACAGGCTGTTGCACACCAAAAAAGACAACTGCGCCAGATGACGCATGTCCGTGCGGATCCGGGAAGAAATTCAAGGATTGCTGCGGAAAGAAATAAAAAAGAAGAATACAATAAATAGGCGAGGTGATAATAATTTCCAAAATGTGTTCGATGGAAGGCTGTAAGACTTCCGAAGGAATGTGTATTCACGAAAAAATGATGGTTGTAGTAATGATTGCAGTCGTCATAGTAGTTGCAGCAAAATTGCTGAATGTGTTCTGAAGAAGGCAGGTTTTCTGCCTTTTTCAAAATAAAAACAAACCAGGGGAAAAATAAATGAAAAGCCACTGCTGTGAAATAGATGAGACTAAAGATTGTACTTCTGCTTGCAAAGAATGCGGCAGCGCCGGGAAACCGGTTATGGAAATAACATTGGGAAGCATGGTCAAAGAGCCTGTGCTTGAAGCTATCAAGAATCCAGATGGATTTCATTTTTGTGAGACACCTTCCTGCGAAGTTGTCTATTTCAATAACGAACAGCAGGTTTATTTGCATAAACAAGATGTGAAAGCCAGGGTTGGCATAAAAGAAACAGAAAGCCCTGTTCCTGTGTGTTATTGTTTTGGATGGACGCAGGAGAGGATTTTTGAAGAGATTAAGCAGCATGGAAAAAGTACCGCAGTCCAGGAAATCGGTGCAAAAATAAAAGCAGGAGAATGTGAATGCGAAATAAAAAATCCTTCTGGAAGATGCTGTCTTGGCAATGTCAATAAAGTGGTTAAAAAGGGGAAGGAATTATACCGCGTTCCTTAATCATGTTAACAATCTGGAAAACGTGAACAACTCAACAAATCTTCAAAATGTCATATCGGGCAATGCTTCATTCAACATTTTATTCACAGACTAAAACTTAATCTCTACATCCTTTCTATCAGACTCTTCAACCTTGAACAATTCTTTCCGTGTATATCTGAGGTAATTTGCAATAAAAACATAAGGTATCTGCTCAATTCTTATGTTAAACGTATTAACAGAATCATTGTAAAATTCCCTTCTGTCGGAAATCTGGTTTTCAATTTCACTAATCCTGTTCTGGAATTGCAGGAAACTTTCATTGGCTTTTAATTGTGGATAATTTTCAGCAACAGCAAATATAGATTTTAAAGCAGAGGTCATGACATTATCTGCCTGCGCTTTTTCGTGGACCGATTCAGCTTTCATGAATGCAGTCCTGGCTTCAGTTACTTTAACAAGGACATCTTTCTCATAATCCTTATAACCCTTCACAGTGCTCAATAATTTCGTTAATTCATCGTGCCTCTGTTTCAAAAGAACATCGATATTGCTCCATGCTTTTTCAATGTTATTTTTTAACCTGACAAGGCTATTGTATATAGAAATAAAATAGCCTGCAAATATCAGTACAAACAATACTATAACAATTCCAATAATAATTTCCATCGTTGCCATGTCAGTCTCCTGTTTAAATATTTCCTGTAAACTGTAACAACATCATAACACCTGCTATGATTAATACAGCACCAAACACAAAACTACCAACCATTTTCCATTTAAGTGCTCCCAGAAGGTCTTTTTCACTTTTATCTGAAATTATGAACGTAGGCTCGTTTTCACCTTTACGAATTAAAACCTCACTTGTCTGGGGTTTGTTAGCAGCCGTTCCTAAAACAAACAGTTGTTCTTCAGGTTCGATATAATATTCATAATACTTCCGGTCACCAACACTATTGCCAAAACTGATATGGGATTTTGTGTCGATAGGTAAAAGCCCCCATGATGATACATTAATATCCGGTTGTTTATTGCTATCCCAGTCTTTCAATACATTGACTATTGTACCAATTGCTCCGAATAGTCCTGCTTTTTGCAGGAACACTTTTTTAACCGAGACATTATACTCAGCTCCTTCCGGTTCTACCGGGACTTTTCCAGTGTCATCTTTTGCAAAAAAAGGAATTCTACGTTCCCCTGTTGATATGGTTTCCCATGAATAAGTTGTAGTCTTATTTCCTTTGGAATCTGTTTGTGTGTGTTTCCTGTATTCTTCTATTTTATACCGGTAATAAACGCAATCGGTTTGTGAAAAAGGAGTTTTTATATATCTCTCTGCTTCAACATTACCATGCAGTTCGACAATACCCATAGCCATTGACCTGATTTTTGAACGCGGGGTATCCTGGATTAAACGATATTTGTGCATTCTGTTAAATCCATATAAAAATATAACAGAACCGGCTAAAATAAAAATAAATGATATAACATACTCAATTGTTTCAGCCATAAAATCATTACTGACGGATGTTCTATATATACACTGTGCTCCTCATACCACCGGTCATGGTTAGTGGCTCCCGGTCAGGTAAACTAAAACATAAGCTTAACCACCTGTAACTTTTAGGTGTGCACTCCTTCCCCTCTTATGCAGATACTTTTCAAACTCAATTATGAAAAATACCGTACTTGAAACCATTATTATCCATACCCAGTTCATCAACGAAAGCGGCGCAGTCCCGAAAACCATGTTCATAAAAGGATGGTATGTAATCAGCAGCTGAAGCCCTATTACAATTGATATGCCAAGAAGCATATACCTGTTTGAAAGCATATCCCTGAACACATACTCATACATCGACTTGGAATTAAAGAGATAGAATATCTCAAAGAACACAAAAGTGTTAATTGCAACCGTACGCGCTGTATCGATGTTACTACCATTCCCAAGCTCCATGAAAAACAGGGAAAAGGATGCCGTCACCATCAATATAGCAACAAGGACAATCCTCCTCTTTATGAAGGGCAAAAGCAGCGGCTCATCAGGTTTTCGCGGATGGCGCTTTAAAAGCCCCCTCTCCTTTGGCTCCATGGTAATTGGCACCCCAAGACAAATGGCAGTAATCGTATTTATCCAGAGGATATGAAGAGGAAGAAGCGGAAGAGTAATCCCTAAAAGAACTGCTGCCATCACTGCAAGCCCCTCCCCTCCATTGGTCGGCAATGTCCACAATATGATTTTCTGGATTTTGCTGTACACATCCCTTCCTTCTTCCACAGCAGTTACAATAGATGCGAAATTATCATCAGCAAGAACCATATCAGAAGCTTCTTTGGCTACCTCCGTGCCAGACTTTCCCATCGCTATCCCGATATCTGCTATCTTAAGGGCGGGCGCATCATTGATACCGTCCCCTGTCACTGCTACGACCTCACCCCCAGCCTGAAGCTGTTTTACTATCCTGAATTTATGTTCGGGTGATGTCCTTGCAAACACCGAGACATTTTCCAGCGAAACCTGCAATTCGGAATCACTCATTTTTTCAATCTCAGTACCTGAAAGGACACCTTTTGTCTCGATACCGAGCTGTTTTGCAATGGTATTCGCAGTGTGCATATGGTCGCCGGTTATCATTATTACCCTTATTCCGGCAGTCTTGCACTTCTTTATAGACTCCATCACTTCTTCCCTCGGCGGGTCTATCATTCCCTGGAGTCCGGCAAAAACAAGCCCCTTAACATCTGCGCTTTCTATCCGCTCAGTTCCAGAATCCACTTTCTTGTAAGCCATTCCAAGAACACGCAGTGCCTCAGAAGCCATATCTTCTGCTGCTTTCAGTATACCGTCTGCATCTATTGGATTTTCCTCATTGCCGTCAAACTGGCGCTTGCACATTTCCACTATTTTTTCAGGGGAGCCTTTTACATAAATTATCTTACTGCCGTCATCGTTTTTGTGAAGCGTTGCCATGAAACGCTGTTCAGGTTCAAAAGGAATAATATCAAGTCTCGGAAGATAGAATTTACCTGCTTTCATGGCGGATATCAATAATGCCCCTTCTGTGGGGTCACCGTCAATATCCTCCTCCCCCTTTAACGAAGCATCGTTACACAGTGTCCCGATTTTGAGAGTTTCGATAAGTGCTGCATCGTTATGTGGTTCGGTTTTTTTACTTTTGAAGAGGAATTCTCCTTTGGGCACATAACCTGCGCCTGAAACATGGTACATCTTCCCGGCAGTAAATATCCTTGTAACAGTCATCTGGTTTTTTGTAAGGGTTCCTGTCTTATCAGAGCAGATAACTGTGGCACTGCCAAGGGTTTCAACAGCAGGCATGGAACGTATGATTGCATTCCTGGATGCCATGGTCTTGATGCCGATTGCAAGGGAAATGGTAATTACGGCAGGCAAGCCTTCGGGAATGGCAGCCACGGCAAGACTCACAGAAGCAAGGAATATATCAATTGTATCATAGCCTTTCATGATACCCACAACAAATGTAAACACAGAAACGACTATAATAACGATTGAAAGAACAACCCCGAATCTTGCCATCTTCTTTACAAGAGGCGTGGATATTTCCCCTGTTTCCCTTATGAACTCGGATATCTTGCCAATTTCTGTGTCTTTTGCAGTTGAAACTACTATACCCCTGGAAAGACCCTGGGTAATAAGTGTGCCTGCAAAGGATATGTTCTTCTGGTCAGCAGGCGTGATATTTTCTTTATCAATGGGTTCTGTTATTTTCTCAACAGCAACCGACTCGCCTGTCAGTATGGATTCGTCTGCCCTGAAATTCTTTACATAGAATAAACGGATGTCTGCCGGAACCCTGTCCCCTGCCTCCATCAGTACAACATCCCCTGCAACCAGTTCCCTGCTGGGAATGACCATTCTGCTGCTGTCTCTTAACACAGTAGCTTCAGGGACAAGCATTTTTGCAAGGGATTCAAGAGCGTTTTCAGCCTTGCGTTCCTGCACAAAACCAATTACTGCATTTGCGATGACAACGGTAAGGATAACTGACATATCTATGTATTCTTCCAGAAAGAATGTGACCACAGCGGCTGCAAGCAGTATGTAAATAAGGGGACTTGCAAATTGTTTCAGGAACCGGTAAACCGGACCCCTTTTCTTTTTCACCTCTACTTCGTTGTATCCGTATTTCAAAAGCCTGCGCCCGGCTTCTTCCTTGCTGATGCCCTCAGGACCGCTCTGGAGAAGCGAGAATATGTCCTCAACAGGGACTCGGTACCATTTTTCCTCACCCATAAAAAATAAACAGTCTTGATAGAACTAATAACTTTTCGTACCATTCCTGAAAAACAGCCATTGTTTTATCAGGCGGTATGAGAATTTACAACCCATCATGGATAAAGGCACAAACAGGGCAAATATTAAACCGGGATTAAATGTGGGGATTGTTTTAAAACAAGACCAGAAAAGCGGGAAAATAACCCGTGGCATTGTAAAAAAAATCCTGACAAACTCCTCGCATCACCCGCATGGAATAAAAGTCCAGCTGGAAAACGGTCAGGTCGGAAGAGTTAAGGAAATATATCAATAACTTACAAGCGCGCCTAAACCATAAGCAGCCCGATTTGCCAGTCATTGATTATCTTAACCGCAGCCCTGTTCTCATCAACCTCGCCCTTTGTCTTCAGGAAGTTGCTCTGCCTGCCTATGAGTTCAAGCACATCATAAGAATCCTCATTCCCTATTGTGACATGATAAAAGGATTCAAGTGCGGCTTTGTTCTCAGAACACAGTTTCTCTATAATCTTTAATGCCACGCCTACATGGTCCTTAAGGTGTGTTGAATCCTTCACCCCAAGAAGACCCTGTATATACTCGTCATTCTCGCCAAACGGAATCACCCCCGGCGTATCGATAAACCTGATGCGTGAGCCTGCCTTGATAAGCTGTACTCCTTTTGTGTGACCAGATATTGATGACGTGCCAGCACTGTGTTTTCCGCAGACAGTATTGATAACAGAAGACTTTCCTGTGTTTGGATAGCCAAGGGAGCCGACCAGAATATCACGCCCTTTCAGGCTTGCGACTTCAAGAATTTTGTGCCGCAAAATTGTTTTCCCGAACCCGTCCCTGCTTGACACAAAAACCGTGGGTGCGATTTTTGACAGGCGGGATTTGGTTTTTTCAAGGTTTTCTTTTGATACAAGGTCGCATTTGTTAAGGACGATTATTAACGGCTTCCTTGCCCGTGCCACATCGCGCTCAACCTCGCTGTTTCGCGTCTCGTCAGGAAAACGGGCATCTATTACCTCAAGAAGGACATCTGATTTTTTTATAACGTCCTTTACCATTATCTTGTAGCTTACCATTCGTTTGTGATATGATTCATGAGGTTATAAGGATGTGCAGATACTTGTGCCTGTAAAGGAAAAGTGACTAACACACCCGCGGCACAGGGTCGCCAACAGGCATCTCCATAATCCTCCTGCCGCCGACTTTTGTCTCAAGAACCACCTTTCCCCTGTAATCAGTTGTGACTTCGCCTATAATCTCAGCATCCTTTCCAGTATCCGTTTCACGAAGCGCCACAAGAACATCCCCGGCTTTATCCGCCCTGACTCCAATCACAGCCTTACCCTCGTTGGCAACAGTATATGGGTCAATCCCCAGCATCCCTGACGCAGCCACAACTTCAGGTTTCAGGGGAATCCTGTCTTCATACACAACTATACCAGTTTTGCTCTTTCTCGCAAAATCGTTGAGAGCCGCTGCCAGTCCGCCGCGTGTCGGGTCACGCAATGCAGTAATCCCGCCAACATCAAGCGCCCTGCTGACCATGTGCCAGAGGGGCGCAGCATCAGATTTCAATGTCGTATCAAAACCAAAACCCTCCCTGCTAAGGATTATCTTATCACCCGGAGCAAGTTTCGAGTTGTTCACCAAACCTTTTTCCACGATGCCTATTCCTGTCGTGTTAATAACTATCCTGTCAAGTTTTCCCCGCTCCATAACCTTGGTATCACCCGTGATGACAGAAACTCCCGTATCCCTGCAAACCCTGTCAAGTGACTGGATAATCCGTTCAAATTCGGAAATCTCAAACCCCTCTTCGATGATTACGGCAAGGGTCAATGCCAGTGGGCGCGCCCCCATCATGGAAATATCGTTTATTGTACCGCACGCAGCCAGCTTCCCGATGTCCCCGCCAGGGAAAAACAGCGGCGAAACAACATAACTGTCTGTGCTTACTACAATTTCCTTATCACCTAGTGAAATGGATGCTCCGTCATCAAGGTCAGATAATCCAACTTCCCCGAGTTTCGCAGATGACAGGTTTTTCAGGATTGAACCGGCAATCAGACGGTTCATTAACTCCCCGCCCGCACCGTGTGATAAAAGCACTCGCATGATACTATGAAATGAAGTTTCAATACTTAACTATTGGGTTAAAGGGTTTTCATTTCTAAAATCATTTTATAATAAACAAACACACAATGTTTAAATAATGGTATTCTTATAGGTTATAATAACTGATGGCATTGGAATGAAAGACATAACAGGTTCTATGGCTGCGGTGCGTTTTAATCCGAAAACACCCGCACAGGTAAGGTATTATGGTAGCTGATATTGAAAAAGCATTGAAATACCCTTTGAATTTTAAGCCGTTGTTTATCTTAGGGATTCTATTTTTAATTACACTGGCTGCCTCACTTATTCCGGCTTTTTTCCTTTCTCCAAGAACAGGGGCAGGAAGCCAGCCCGATATTTACACGCCCCTCTTCGCAGTTTACTTTGTAGTGCTGTTAGCGGTGCTTGTTTTTATGTTCACGCTTCTGAGCGGCTACATGGTAAGTGTTTCAAAAAGTATCATTGCAGGAAACCTTGAAAAGGCACCCGAAATTACCGGTATTGGCAGTATGCTGGTTAATGGTCTTAAATTCATAGTAATTGCCCTTGTGTATGCAGTGCCGCCTTCGGTATTTATGCTGTTAACCATAGCAATTCTCAAGATATGGGGGCTGCTGTTAATGTTTGCCTACTTTCCGCTGTTTTACGTATTCCACATAGCGAGTGCGCATCTTGCTTATACCGGTTCCCTCAAAAAAGCCCTTGACATACCCCGCATCTACTCGCTGATATTCAGGAATCCAAAAGGATTTATTCTCGGTTTTTTCTTTTATTTCGTGGCGACGATAGTGTATTCTTTTGCCGGTATACTTATCGTTACATATCCTTTTCTAATAGTTGCCTGCTACGTGGTAGGACAGTATATATTCACAATATTTTACATGGAAGCATCAGGGCTTATTGAAGAAAATAAGCTATAACCATTTAATCTTAAAAGGATATATTACATTAATGTCCGGGTTCAAAGTAACAATAAGCGGCACGGTTCAGGGCGTGGGATTCCGCCCGTTTGTTTACCGCACTGCAAAAAGGAATAACATCGGCGGATACATTAAGAACTCGGGAAACAGCGTTGAGCTGTCAATCAATGGCGATAAAAAAAACATTGACAAATTCCTTTATGAGCTAAAAAACAACAAACCCCCGCTTTCAAGAATAAATAGCATCGATATAAAACCCTGTAATGAGCAATACAGTGATTTCCGAATTGTAAAAAGTGAAAAACAAGGCGCTTCTGATTCTGTAATCCCGCCTGATGTTGCCATATGCGACACATGCCTTGGCGAAATTTTTAACAGGGAAAACCTGAGATACCTTTACCCGTTCACTGTGTGCACTGACTGCGGACCGCGTTTCACCATAATCCAATCCCTGCCTTACGACAGGGAAAATACCACAATGTCAGCATTCAAAATGTGTGAAGAATGCGGCAGGGAATACCTTGACCCTGATGACAGGCGGTTCAGGGCAGAACCTGTCTGCTGTCCTGACTGCGGACCCGTCTATGAATTATACAAAGGACAGGAAAATACACGTTCCGACAATCCAATCCGTGATGCGGCTGCGGCGCTGGACAACGGGAACATCGTGGCTGTTAAAGGAATAGGAGGGACGCATCTTTGCACAAGTACTACTGATGCTAATGCCATTTTGCAGATGCGGAAGCTACTGGGAAGACCATCTAAACCGTTTGCCATTATGGCGCGTGATATGTCAGTGGCACGAAAGCTCGTGTACGTGACAGAGCGGGATGAACGCCTCATGTTATCACGTGAAAGACCAATCGTGATTCTTCCGAAAAAAAGCGAACTTTCAGGGAACATCTCGCCAGGTCTTGATACTATCGGGATTATGCTCCCCTATACAGGCATGCACCACCTGCTGTTCCATTACTCAAAAGAACCTGCGTTCGTCATGACATCTGCAAACCTGCCTGGTGAACCTATGGCGCTCTATAACAAAGACATACTTTCACTCGGTGCCGGGTTTTCATTGCTGCATAACAGGGACATAAAAAACAGGTGTGACGATTCGGTAATCAGGGCAGGAAGAAACTGCACTTTTGTCAGGCGGTCGCGCGGGTTTGTCCCGTCACCTGTTGAGGTTGCAGAAACAGGAGCAACAGTGCTCTCACTTGGCGCAGAACTGGATGTGACCGCATGCCTCCTGAAAAATAACAGGGCTTTCCTGACACAATTTATAGGCAACACGACAAAACCAGGCACTCTTGCATACCTTGAGTCAGCGGTAACTAACCTTATGGAACTGACAGGGACTGACGGGGTTGATGCCATTGCGGTGGATATGCATCCCTCGTTTAATACATCAGTTCTTGGGCAGGAGTTAAGTGAAAAGTTCAGTGTTCCCCTGATTAAATGCCAGCACCACTTTGCACATGCAGCGTCTCTGTCAGTAGAAAGCGGAATCGACAGGATGGTATGTATCACTGCTGACGGTGTGGGGTACGGCAATGACGGAACAATCTGGGGCGGGGAAATCATCGCAGTAGATGACGGTTTTGAAAGAGCGGGAAACCTCAAACCACAGTTAATTCCGGGCGGTGACCTTGCGGCGCGGTATCCGGCACGGGTGGTTGCGGGGATTTTATCGGGAAAATACAATTCTGATGAACTTTCAGGAATACTTGAACCATATTTTGGACAGGATGAATTAAGAATCCTTTTGAGGCAGGTTGAAACTGGATTTAATTCACCTTTCACATCAAGCACAGGACGGGTACTTGATGCGGTATCCGCACTGCTTGGAGTATGCACCGAAAGGACATACGAAGGCGAACCTGCTATGAAGCTTGAAGCGTTTGCGAAGAAAGGAAAGGTGTGCGTGGACATTCCGGTTTTGGTAAACACAGAAAACAGGAGATACGTTCTTGACACCACAGCGATAGTCGATGCTGTTTACATGGCAAAAGAACATGGACTTCCACTTCATGATATTGCCGCATCAGCACAGGATGCTGTCGCTGTGGGTTTGTGTGGGATGGCAATAAAAGCAGCAACTGACAGGGGAATTGATATAATCGGTTTTTCAGGCGGTGTAGCCTACAACGATGCAATAGTCACAAAAGTAAGGGATATTGCAACCCTGGCAGGCTTTGAGTTTATTATCCACAAAAAAGTTCCGTGCGGTGATGGTGGAATAAGCATCGGGCAGGCAATTATGGCAGTGCGTGGGATTTAAGGATGAGCCGGATTTAAAAATCCTGCCCATGAAAATAAAAAAAGAGTTGTTCGAAAAAGTATCCGTTTTTAACTTGTCAAAACAATCTCTATGCTGATGTCTTTTGGCACCTGTATGCGCATTAACTGGCGCAATGCCCTTTCATCTGCATCAAGGTCGATGAGTCTTTTATGAACCCTCATCTCCCAGTGGTCCCATGTTTCACTTCCTTCACCGTCAGGGCTTTTCCTGGTCGGGACCATCAGTTTCTTCGTAGGCAGCGGAACAGGACCCGAAAGATTTACTCCTGTTCTTACTGCAATATCTTTTACCTGGGTACAAACCCCGTCAAGAGTGACCGGACTTGTTCCCGACAAACGTATTCTTGCTTTTTGAGCCATATAGGATTTCCTTTTTTAAAAAATAAATGAGGATTAAGTTACAATCGTAACTTAATATCCTGTACCATGCCTGCTGCAATGGTCATGCCCATATCCCTGATGGCAAACCTGCCAAGCTGGGGGATGTCCTTTACTTTCTCGATACACAACGGCTTTGTTGGCTTAATTGTTACAATTGCTGCATCGCCTGCCTTGATAAAGTCAGGATTTTCAGCAGCTACCTGTCCGGTCTTTGGATCAAGCTTCTTATTGATAGCAATAATGGTACCTGCAACCTGGGCTGTATGGCAGTGCAGTACTGGTGTATAACCGACTGTTATTGCGGACGGATGCTGCAATACAACAATCTGCGCTGTAAACTCATCTGCTACTGCCGGTGGTTTATCGGTATGTCCGCAGACATCGCCCCTGCGAACGTCCTTCTTGTCAACACCCCTGATGTTCCATCCGATATTATCGCCCGGAAGTGCTTCTTTAACTTCCTGGTGGTGCATCTCAATGGATTTGACTTCACCGACTGCCTTTGCTGGCATGAAGATAATCTTATCGCCTGGTTTCATCCTTCCGGTCTCGACCCTGCCTACTGGCACGGTTCCGATACCTGAGATGGTGTAAGCATCCTGTACTGGAATACGTAATGGAAGTGTCACCGGCTTCTCCGGCATTGTCAGTTCATCAAGAGCAGCCAGAAGAGTTGGTCCTGTATACCATTTGGTATTCTCGCTTTTATCCTTGAGGTTATCTCCCTTGAATGCTGATGTCGGGATGAAATGCATCTCAGCCGGCTTGAAACCAACCATCTTCAAAAGACCGCTGAGTTCTTCTTTAACTGCTTTATAGCGTGCTTCGTCATAGCCGACTTCGTCCATCTTATTAAGTGCAATAATAAGCTGGTTGATACCAAGTGTCCTTGCAAGGAATACGTGTTCCTTGGTCTGTGCCTGTACACCGTCTTTGGCTGCGCAGACAAGAATTGCCGCATCTGCCTGTGAGGCACCGGTAATCATGTTCTTAACGAAGTCCCTGTGTCCTGGACAGTCCACGACTGTAAAGTAATACTTAGCCGTGTCAAATCTCTGGTGTGCTACATCGATAGTGATACCACGGTCCCTCTCTTCTTTGAGCGAGTCCATGACCCATGCAAACGCAAAAGATTCTTTACCTTTCGCCTTTGCTTCTTCTTTATACTTCTCGATAATGTGCGGGGGCACAGCGCCTGTGTCGTACATTAATCGGCCTACCAACGTGGATTTACCGTGGTCGATATGTCCGATAACTGCTAAATTTAAATGTGGTTTTTCTGCCATATCTATCTCCTCTTATTTATGTTTGAATGTTTTGTGACCTTATAGTTGTTTTTTATTTATTAAACCTTGTGCTAAATTACTCGTGAAATCAATCACCTACGAAATCACTCGGCTTTGGAAGTTCAAGTTTAAGTCCTTTCCTCTTGCGAATATCCATGACAACTTCATTGAGCATATTCTGTGGTATTGGTTCAAACCCTGCGAACTCTGTACTCCACATGGCACGTCCTTCGGTTGCAGAGCGTACATCTCCTGCAAAACCAAAGAGTTGCGAGACAGGTGCCTTGGACTCGATGATAGTTGTGTCACCTTCGGATTTCATATCAAGCACAGCACCGCGCCGTCCCTGGATTTCACGCATTGCACCGCCCATCTGTTCCTGGGGTACATGGATGAACACCTTCTGGAAAGGCTCAAGCAAGGTTGCGCCAGCCATCAGCATGGCAGCCTGGCATGCCTGTCTTGCAGCAGGTATGACCTGTGCAGGTCCCCTGTGTACGGCATCCTCGTGGAGTTTAGCATCCACCAGCTTTGCCTTTACACCGACTACCGGCTCCCTTGATAACGGTCCTGCCTTCATGACTTCCTCGAACCCTTCAAGTACGAGTTCCATTGTCTCATTCAGGTACTGGATACCTTTTGTCATATCAAGGAAAATATTATTTTCGTATATATGGGTAAGGGCTTTTGCTTCGTCTTTATCCATACCTGCTTTCATGAGAATTTCCCTTCGCTCAACTTCAGGCATTCTCATCGAAACTGTACCTTCCTTTATGACTTCAAGTACTTCAGGGGTCATTGGTTCGATTGTAATGTAGAACCTGTTGTGGCGGTTGGGTGATTTCCCTTCCACAGGTCCTGCTGGCTTTGAAACTGTTTCCCTATAAACCACAAGCGGTGGCGATGTTTTAATCTCGACTTTCTTATCACGTTCAATCCTGTGACTGACAACCTCAAGATGTAATTCCCCCATTCCGGCTAACAGGTGTTCCCCTGTTTCCTGGTTAATAGTAACTTTAAGCGTTGGGTCTTCCTTGGCAACCTGCCTTAATACATCAACAAGTTTAGGCAGGTCTTTCATGTGTTTTGCCTCGACTGCCACAGTCACCACAGGTTCACTCACGTTCTTTATACTCTCAAATGGTGTCATGTCCCTTTTACTGGATGCTGTTGAACCGACCATTGCATCGCCTAAACCTGTTACTGCAACAATATTCCCGGCAGGAGCTGAATCCACTTCAATACGCTCCGGACCCATGAAGAGCCCTACCTGCTGAACCCTATTCGGTTTTGATACACCGGAAATGAAAAGCTCTTTTCCGCGCTCAAGTGAGCCTGAGAAAAGCCTTCCGGTTGCTACTTCTCCTGCATGGGGGTCAGTGGAAATTTTTGTTACCATGAAAGCAACATCACCATTATAGTCAACGTTTATCATGGACTTTCCGATTGGGCTTTCCTTATCGCCGTGCCAGATAACCTTAATACGGTTTTTCTGTGCTTGCAGAGGATTAGGCAGGAACTTGATGACCATATCGTTCAGGACTTCGTAAAGCGGGCTCTTCTCTGCAAGTTCATTCTGTTTTTCAGAATTGCAGTAATCAATAACCTGCTTAAAACTGATTCCGGTCTTTTTCATGGAAGGGATGCTCACAGCCCAGTTGTAGAGTGCTGAACCGAATGCAACCCTGCCTGCGGCGGCATCGAGTCTTAAAGTTTCATACTCATCAGGTTTCATGCCTTTTATGAGCTTGTTGACTTTATCAATGACAGCGCCAAGGCGGATTTGCATTTCTTCAGGTGTAATCTTTAACTCGTTTATGAGGCGGTCTACCTTGTTCACGAAAAGGACAGGCTGGACATTCTCCCTGAGTGCCTGGCGCAGTACGGTTTCAGTCTGCGGCATTGTGCCTTCTACGGCATCTACCACAACTACTGCCCCGTCAACTGCCCTCATGGCACGGGTAACATCGCCGCCGAAGTCTACGTGACCTGGTGTATCTATAAGGTTGATAAGGTATTCCTTACCGTCAAATTCGTGCACCATCGAGACACATGCCGCGTCAATGGTGATGCCGCGTTTCTGTTCTTCCTCATCAAAGTCCATGAATAACTGGTCGCCTGCCAGTTCTTTTGAAATCATGCCTGCACCGGCAAGTAAGTTATCTGATAATGTTGTTTTACCGTGGTCGATATGCGCTACTATGCCGATGTTCCGGATGAATTCCGGTTTTGACATCAGCGTTGTTACACGCTCAACCATTTTCTTTCGTCTGCCCATTATATATTACCTCATTTACTGGAAAATTCAAAATAGAAAATTCAGCTTTTCTACAATTCAATCCTATATAAACACTTTGAAGATGGGAAAATGGATTGATAAATTAGTTATAATCTCGACTAAAAAAGTCTATGGACACTTAATATTAAAGTTGCATTCCTTTCTCAATAACGATTTTCTTTTCACCATTTTCTTCAACTAAAGAAACGGTTACGATTGTTTTGTCATTCCATCCAAGCTGTTTAGCTTCAGGTGTAACAAAAACAACATAATTGTCATGCCAATGTACAAGCTTTTTGGCTTTTTTCGATAACACATCGTCCATACAATCTGATATATAATTTAGCACGTCAAAAACGGTAAACGTGTTAAACACGTTAAATTTATGTAGAATTACTACTTGAATGAAGAGGGTGATTATGTGAATATTAAAAAAAATTTACCAGTAATATTAGTTGTTGCTGTGATTGTATTAATCATTGGTTTTGGTGGTTACGGCGATATTGGAGCAGTAATAGATAGTTGGAATAAAATAACAGGCACTGGCAATCAGTTTAATGCAGAGATGGACACTTTGGATTATGACACTCTTAATTTTGATAATCCAACACAAACGCAAAGAGAATTACAAAAAATAAATGCAAAAATAAATAAAATGCAACAAATCCTCGATGAAGAAAATACGTTAATATCGGAGTTTGCCGGAACGACAGTAAAGGTAACAGGGGATGCAAATAAATATGCTAATGAAGCGTTGACGTATATTCGTGAAAGTCATAATTATAAAGTAAAGGCATTTACCTCAATACAAGATATGAACTCCGTTTTATCAGAAATGGTAAATATTGTAGCCTCATCTGATGAAAAGAACATTAATAACAATCTTAATAAAATAGAGACGCTTGGAATAAAAATAGAAACATTTGGTGATAAAGCGACTGCTGACGCAGGAAAAGCAGATGAATATTATAATAAAGCTTATGATGCAATTAAGAAATTGGAGGCATTGCAGTAAGTCAAACAGTCACTGAACTTAACGAGTGGGGTATACTCATGCCTGCTGAACAAGTCTCCAAAGATGAACTTCAAGAAATCGAAGAATTAAAAGCAGACTCTCTTAATGGTGAACATGTTCCATGGGATGAATTAAAACAGAGATTATCTAAAAAATAAAGCCGG
>PGYG01000003.1:0-32718 GCA_002839545.1 Candidatus Methanoperedentaceae archaeon HGW-Methanoperedenaceae-1 | reverse complement strand
GGTTCAGGTGTTTCCTGCGTTACAGGTTCTTCCGGCTCAACCACAATATCAATAGTATGCTCCGAAAAATCAGGAACATGTATCATAACCTGTGCCCTTGCTCTATCCTGTTCCTGCGATATCCAGCAAAGGGGACGGTCTGTCCCATTAAACACAATGTTCGGGTCATTCACACACTGCAGCGGCGTACCGTCATAATGGATTCTCAGCCTTTCACGCGCGCCAATCACCAGAGACGAATTATCAAGATTCATACTGATAACACGTCCTGTCGGGTCAGTTGAGTTAACAAACATTCTTATGCGGTCCTGTTCCATTGCCTGGACCCTCACATGCATATCTGCTGAATAATTAATAGCATTATAAGTCCTGTTGCGCCCGAATGCTATCTCCATCCCAAGCCTGTTTCCGGCAATCTCCTGTGAAAACCTTTGCCCCATATTATCGAACATTGGCATGTTGACAGGTGAAGCACGGAAAACCATCGCGCTATCCCCTGATGCCTCAACTACAACCGCCGTGCTGCTTACAGACGTTGTGATAATTCCTGTACCTGCGATATACGCGACAAGACTGCCAGACTCTATCTTAACAAGTTTATCCTCCTTTGAAGCATTCACACCGTCTGCGAGTGTGAATGTTACAGATATGTTTTTATTTGTTATGATATTGATTATCCCTGCCGGGTTATCATGAAGCTGTACCAATATCGAACCATCTGTATTTGATATTCTTGTTATAGACCCCGCTTCGGTTGTGGAGTCATAACTAAAGTCCGCAATACCAATATCAAACAACGGGATTCCTGCAACACCATAATCAATTACATTTCCTGTCCGGTTATCAACTGTAAAAGTCACATATTCTCCGAAGGCATTTTCACCGGAATGCATGAAACCAAGACCATGCATGCCCTGACCGCCCCTTAATCCCATGCCTTGATTCATCATATCAAAAGCTCTTCCTCTTTCTCCCATCTGCCCTCCCCCCATAGAACCGCCGCCCATCCGGGCAATAACAGGTCCGGATATGGAAATAAGCAGACAGGCAGCTATAAAAATTACTAATATATACCGTTTCATAATTAACCACCCGATTACAATTACGTTTTGTTCTTATATATTTGTTTCCGGTTTGGTTTGGATATAGATTTGAAAGGTCGTATCGTATACTATTCTTAAAACAATTAACATAAAACCACATGGAACCCTGACTGATTCCAAGAAAAAAAAGAGATTCGCATAACCCATTACAGGCTATGCAACAATACAATATTTACCGTGCTGCCTTTGAAACACGTTCCATGTTATCCTTCTTGCCCATTGCATAGCCTTTAACATCCCATGTGGCTGCTGAAATAATCTCATCTGCAATAGAATTCGGTAACGGTTTCTTTGTAGTAAATGAAGCCTTGTGCGCACCTTCTGAAATCAGCCTGAGTGCCGTATCCACTCTGCGCTGGGGTGCTACATCAACAGCTTTCGGGACAGCAATGCCGCCATACCGCAGTCTCACAGTTTCCTCTCTCGGTCCGGCATTTGCAATTGCATTAACCAGTACCTGTATAGGATTCTGTCCAGTCTTTTTATTAATGATCTCAAAAGACGATTTAACATTCTTATAAACCGTTATCTTCTGACCGGTATTATGCTCTTCCCTCATTAACTTATTAATAAGCCGCTCGACAATGTTCAAGGTTGACTTGGCAAACTGCTGTTTAGAATTCTTACCGCCTGAATGCGGAACTGATGTCGGTGTGAGATCAATATAATTCCTGACTCCAACATCTGTAACCTCAACCTCAGTAAAATCCCATTTTCCAAACAATTTCTGCATATTACCTCACCGGTTTTTCCTTCTTGCCAATAACCATCTGTCTGAGATCCATGTCATTAACAGCAGTTACCTTCCAGCGTACCCCCGGGATATCTCCCTTGGCACCGCCCATTCGTCCGCCTATTCGCTCAACGAGAACCTCATCGTGTTCATCAATGAAATTAATCGCGCCGTCACCCGGACAGAAAGCAGTAATCTGTTTCCCGTTTTTAATAAGCTGTAACCTTATACATTTCCGGATTGCCGAATTTGGCTGTTTAGCCTCAACACCGACTTTTTCAAGTGCAATGCCCCGCGCCTGTGGTGATCCGCCAAGCGGGTCAGCCTTAATATCAAGACTAAGGGCGCGCCTGCTATAATCCCTATCTTTCCATCTGAAATTCTTATGATCGCTTTGTAACTTGCGAGCCGCATACATTCCTTTTCCCATGAAGTTTTCATTCCTCCAATACCCGTTATTAATTACGGGGATTGCTATATTAATTACTGGATAATCACATCGTCTATATTATGATGTCTTCGGCAGATTTTTTTTATTTTCTCAATATTCTTGCCATCTCTGCCAATTGCAAGGCCTTTCTCTTTAGTAAGTACCTCTACATAAGCTATGCGCTTGTCATCCTTAGAAACCACATCAACTTTTTTTACAGAAACCGGATGAAAAGCATTTTTCACGAACTCAACAGGGTCATCCGAATGTTCGATAATTTCAATATTCTTACCTATTGACTTCTTGACACGGTTTATATGTTCTCCACCTTTTCCGATGGCGATACCCATATTCCCGTTCTTAACAACGAAGATTAACCTTCCATCGGTATCCTCGTAACAATCCTTTGCCTGTGCTCCTGTCAGGCTTTCAAATAATGCAATATACCTTATTCCATCACTGTTTAACCTGACTTCACTCATTAACTGCTCCCAAAAGAGAGTATATCCGAATCACCCGTCTCCTCTACTGCCATTACAGTAATAGGAAAAGGTTTGCCGCAAGCGGCACCCATCTCAACACCAGATTCCGGGAATCTTACAAGGGGTACACCCTTTATCTCATCCAGTGTTTTTTCGGGACAATTGGATGATACTACGACAACCTGTGCTTTACCGTCCTTCACGGCATTTATTGATTGTTTTGTACCAATAACAACCTTACCTGTCGAGAGAACGCTTCGCAGTACTTTATTTATATCTGTTTCCATAAATTATCTCCTCTATGTGGCTTTTTTAGAAATTAGTTTAACATTTCCGGTTCCTAACCTAATAGGCTGCCCGACTATTACATTTTCGGTCACGCCCCTGAGTTCATCAACATCCCCTGCTATACCGGAGTCCAGGAGGTGATTCACGGTTACCTCAAAAGCAGCCCTTGCAAGAACACTTGCTTTCTCGCCTGATATACCGTGTCTTCCTATCGACTTAACTTCACCATCCACGGTCATGATATCAGATACAAGCATGATATGGCGTATATCCACCGTAAGACCCTGCTCATTGAGTGTTTCTGTGGCTTCATGTATCAGGGCAGCTCTTCCTGCCTCAATTCCCATTACCTCATAGATCTCATTGACGTTATTTGTCCTTGTCCTTGTAGCGTCCACGCCTTCTATGGAAAGAACCAGTTTGAGTTCTGACCCTTCAGTGTATAACACGTATTCGCCGCTATCCTCTTTCCGGATAACGACTCTTTTAATTCCCTTGATACCTTTTAGCGTAATCGTCTGGAGCTGTTTGCCAAGCTGGAGCAACTGCCTGTACGATGGCTCTTCGGGACCCAACATCAGGGTATTATCAGTTGTTTGAACAGGAACACCGAGTTCCTCTTCGATTTTTCCTGCCAGTTCTTCCACTGAAATACTTCGCTGGCTAAGTGCTTTTTTGTTCAATTCGATTATTATTTTCATCTCGTTGATGTCTGTGGACACACTTCCAAGCGCAGTAATATACGTACCTTCAATTTTCCATGCAAGGTCGCGCGCCTTATCCCTGTCATGAGCGAAATCCTTCTCAAGAAAAATCGTCATCATAGGAGTACTGGGGTTTTTCCTTGCATCCACTATTTCTATCAAACGCGGCAAACCGAGTGTGACGTTTATTTCTGCAACACCAGCATAGTGGAATGTCCTCATTGTCATCTGTGTGCCCGGTTCGCCAATTGACTGGGCGGAAACCACGCCTGCTGCCTCGCATGCAGGAATCTTGGAATTTTCATACGCTGCCAGGATACGTTCGATTATAACGTCCAGCTGTTTCCTGGTAACCTTTGTCTTATTGAGTTCGCCAAGCAGGTTACTGATAATCTTCTCTGGCAGGGGGAGATTTAGAACAGCCTCCTCGATGGTTTTTTCAGATAAACTCATTCTTTCACCTTCCCGAGAACCGAATCAATAATACGTTTTGCCGCATCAGGTTTGCTGAAATCGCTATTCATGGGATCAATCCCGTCTTCTCCGTATTTGAACTGGATTATCATTTTCCTTGTATCCCTTACAGTACCGTCATACTGTACTTCCAGGTCCTGCATAGCATTCACAAGCCTGCGCTGGAGATACCCTGACTGGGATGTCCTGACCGCAGTATCCACAAGACCTTCCCTGCCACCGATTGCATGGAAGAAATATTCGGTCGGGGATAATCCGCTCTTATAGCTTGCTTTCACGAAACCATGTGCACTCGCACCACGATCGTCTTTATCAAAATGAGGCAAAGTACGTCCTGCATATCCTCTCTGGATGCGCTCGCCCCTGACTGCCTGCTGACCAACGCATGCCGCCATCTGTGTAAGGTTAAGCATCGAACCCCTCGCACCTGAACGCGCCATTATTACCGCAGAATTCTCCATACCGAGATGCCTGCCGGCAATATCACCCGTGGAATCCCTGGCTTTGCTTAACACTTTCATGATTTCCATTTCAAGTGTTTCGTCGATGGTACGTCCTGGTAACTGTTCGAGTTCTCCTGCCTTATATGCAGAAATATACTCCTCAACCTTGTCACTTGCATTGTTAAGAACAATATTTATCTCTGACTGGGCTTCATCAGGAATATACTCGTCACTTATCCCGAAACTGAACCCTTTCCGCATAATAGCGCGTATGGAAAGACGTGTTGCATCATCGATGAATTTGCATGCTATCTCAGGAGTGAACTCTTTCATCAGTTTGTCAAGTATTATACTCTTGAATGCGCCCACTGCTTTCTCGTCTATGGTACCCTGCTCAAGTATACCGTCTTTAATCACTACATAGGCATCATGTTCGCAATCTACGCCCTTGCAATCATCACATTTTTCGCATATTTCCGCCTTGAACTCAAGGTCAAGCCCTTCCGGTAAAATCTGGCTGAATATCTGTTTACTTGTCCAGTACGGTTTACCGCCATCCTTACCTGCCGGTTCGGGAAGTTCCCTTATTTCCATTTTTGCCAGGAGTTCCAGGGCATCGTTCTTATTTATTTTATCAGTACTGTTCGTAAGCAGGAACAATCCTGAAATATGGTCGTGGATACCACCGATGATAGGTCCGCCAAACCTAGGTGACAGGATGTTATGCTTTACATGCATCAGGATTTTAGCCTCAGCCCGCGCTTCCTCGGTCTGCGGAATATGCATGTTCATTTCATCACCGTCAAAATCCGCATTGTACGGCGGGCACACAGCCGGGTTGAGCCTGAACGTCTTATTTGGCAGCACTTTTATCTCATGCGCCATGATACTCATCCTGTGAAGTGACGGCTGCCTGTTAAACAGCACGATATCCCCGTCTTTTATCTGCCTCTCCACTTTCCATCCGAATTCAATCAGGTCGGCAAGTTCATCACCATTGATTTTAGTGACCTTTACCCTTCTGCCATCAGCTCTGATTACGTAATTGGCACCAGGATGGTTTTCAGGTCCCCGCCTTACATATTCTTTTGTCTCCTCGATATTACGGGGAGTTACATTCATAGTGATAGTTAATTCCGTTGCTATTTCAAGCGGGACACCTACTTCGAATATCCTCAGGTTCGGGTCAGGTGAAATAACAGTCCTTGCCGAGAAATTGACACGTTTGCCTGATAAACTGCCCCTGAAACGCCCTTCCTTGCCTTTTAATCTCTGGGAAAGCGTTTTAAGAGGTCTTCCAGACCTGTGGCGCGCTGGCGGCACACCGGAGACCGCATTGTCTATGAATGTGGTAACATGGTACTGCAATAATTCCCACAAATCCTCAATAATCAGCTGCGGCGCACCAGCTTCCCTGTTTTCCTGGAATCTCTGGTTAATCCTTATGATATCCACAAGTTTGTGGGTCAGGTCGTCTTCACTGCGCTGCCCGGATTCAAGGGTAATCGATGGACGCATCGTAACAGGGGGAACAGGAAGTACAGTCAGTATCATCCATTCAGGTCTGGCATTATTGGGGTCCATCCCGATAACCTCGGCATCCTCGTCACTCATCTTTTCAAGACGTGTGCGGATATCAGTGGGCATCAGTTTATGCTCGTACTTGATACCATCCACCTCATCCACCTCAACATAGGTGGAAGGCTTCTCAAACTTGATATCCCGCTGTGACTCGCCGCAATACTGGCACGTTCCGCCTTTCCTTGCCTCCTTAAACACTTCGCTGACAACATCCTCAGTGGACTGCCCCATTTTCCTGAGGGTCCTTATCTGCCCGATATATTCTTCTTTCTTTTTCGGGTCAAGGAGCAATGCACCGCATTCTCTGCATACGCCTCTTAATATCTTACGCAGCAACTTGGCAAAACCCACATGTATGACAGGTGCGACAAGTTCAATATGCCCGAAATGCCCGGGACATTCACCTGCCCTTCCGCCGCAAGTCTTACACCGCAATCCCGGGTCAATGACACCGAGTTTCGTATCCATTAATCCCATATCAATAGGAAAACCGTCATCGTCATAAGTATCAGCCGTTATCACCCTTGTAACACTCATTTTCCTGTATTCTTTTGGTGAAATAAGACCGAATTTAATCTCTTTTATTCTTTTTGGGGTTGCAACTACCATAGTCTCCTCCTATACCGCACTCTCCAAAACAAGTCTCGGTGCGACACCGAGTGAAATAATCTCATCAATCAGGAGTTTGAACGCATAACTCATCTCAACAGGGAAAATATCCGTTTCCGCACTACAGCTTGGACACACCGTAACATTCCTTCGTTTGTCGAGTGTGGCAATCATCCCGCAATGGGAACAGACATATTGTACAACCTTGTCAGATTCATCAAGCAGTCTTTCCTTCAATGCCATTGCTGCACCGTGCCCGATAAGAACATCACGTTCCATCTCACCGAACCTCAAACCGCCTTCCCTGGCTCTTCCTTCCGTGGGCTGCCTGGTCAATACCTGCACAGGTCCGCGGGAACGGGAGTGCATCTTTGATGCAACCATGTGGTAAAGCTTCTGGTAAAGGATTACGCCTACAAAAATATCAACCTGGAACCTGTTGCCGGTTATACCGTCATAAAGCACTTCTTTACCGGTGTGTGAGTAACCGTACTTCGTAAGTGCAGAACGCAGGTCATCCTCGGATTCACCTGAGAACGGGGTTGCGTTTATCTGTCTGCCTTCAAAGGAGCCGACTTTTCCACCTATCATCTCAAGAACATGCCCGACTGTCATTCGTGAAGGAATAGCATGCGGGTTAATAATCAGGTCAGGAACCGTTCCGTTCTCAGTAAACGGTATATCCTCATACGGCACGATAAGCCCGATTACGCCTTTCTGTCCGTGCCTTGAAGCGAATTTATCCCCTACTTCAGGGATTCTCTGGTCCCGTGTCCTTACTTTCGCAAGCCGCGCGCCGTTCTCTGATTCAGACAGGATTACAGTATCAACAATACCTTTCTCATTTGAGCGCATTGTCACTGAACTTTCCCTGCGCTGCACAGGGCTGAGCCCGAGGTCTGTGGGTTCCTCAAGGAACCGGGGGGGACTTGTTTTCCCGATAAGGACTGCGTTCGGATCTACCTGTATTTCAGGATTGACAAGACCGTCATCATCAAGATGCGTATACACCTCGGCACCGCGGGCACCCCTTACTTCGGCATCAGGTATCTCGAATTTGTCTTCCTGTCCGCCAGGGTACCTCCGTTCTTCTCCCTCGTTTGTCCTGAAAAAATAACTTCTTCCAAGACCGCGCTCAATCGAACCCTTATTTATGACAAGGGCATCTTCAATATTATAACCTTCATATGATATGACAGCAACCACAAAATTTTGCCCTGCCGGGCGGTTATCAAAACCAATCGCTTCTGCGGTCTGTGTTGACACAAGTGCCTTCTGCGGGTACTGCAAGAAATTAGCTCTTGTATCAGGACGGAGTTTCATATTAGGCATAGACATGCCAAGACACTGTTTTACCATGCCTGCGCCCATCGTATTCCTGGGGGATGCGTTGTGTTCCGGGAAAGGAACCATGCCGGTACAGATACCAAGTGTCAGAGCCGGGTCAATCTCAAGATGCGTATGTTCAGGCGTCAAATCAGCTTCATTAATGGCAATGAATGTATTTTCTTCCTCTTCAGCATCAATATACTCGATTACGCCTTCACCTACAAGAGCATCAAATGAGATTTCGCCATTCTTCAGGCGTTCGATATGTTCTTCAGTTACAAGACACACGCCGTTTTTCACAATAATTACTGGACGCCTTGCCCGCCCCTGGTCTGTGTTTATATGGATTTCATCGGTATTCTCAAAAAAAGCAATGTTAACCTGTTTCCTGAGTTCACCCTGACCGCGTTTCGCCCGGAAATCAGCTACGAACTTTTTCGGGAAGTCATGGGTTCCCATGAGCTCGCCGTTCATGTAAATACGTGTTTTATTCAAAAATATCCGCCTCCACACCTACATCATCTTCGTCATGTTCGATTTTCATCTCCTGGGCTTCCTCAAGTGCCTCAAGTTCAGAAACATAGGTCGTTACCTGTTCTTCCATTCCAACAAGATGAGGATCAATCGGTTTTACCCCCATCGAATAAATTATGCTCTTTATCTGTGTTTCACTGCCAGCGCTTGTTGAGATTTCAACCAGCTGTGCAAAGTTCTTAACCAGTCCGCAATTGGGACCTTCAGGTGTTTCCGAGGGGCATACCCGTCCCCACTGGGTCGGATGCAAATCCCTTGCCTCGAAATGAGGTTGTGACCGTGATAATGGTGAAATAACCCTTCTCAGGTGTGATAAGGAAGCAATATAATCCGTGCGGTCAAGAAGCTGCGATACACCAGTACGTCCGCCTACCCAGTTACCTGTTGCCAGCGGATGGACAAGACGTTCTGTGAGTACATCTGCCCTGACTACTGTTGCAACGTTCAGGTCCCTGTTTCTCATGCTGGCTCTTTCAAGCTGGTACTTTATATCACGGGTCAGCCTGTTAAACGAAACCCTGAACAGGTCTTCCATCAGGTCACCCGCCAGTTTGAGACGTTTGCTTGCATAATGATCTTTATCAGCCGGTGCCCTTTTGCCCAGCGACAGTTCAAAACATGCCTGTGCCATTCTTCCAAGGAACTGGGCTTTAATCAGGCGGTGCGCCTCATCGTTCCCGAGATGCGGCATCAGGTACCGGTCTATTACGTAGTTTGCCCTTTTAACCTGGTATTCCTTACCCTGCCCGGATGCCACGCGTACCCCTATTTTCTCCATGGCTTCGTCTTTATTACTTACTTCGGCTTCCTCTAAGTTCTCAAGCATGAACTTGATAATTTCAGGGTCTTCGGATACGGCATTCACGATATCCTCATCAGTTTCAATACCCAGCGCCCTCATAAGAGTAACAAAATTAATCCTGCCTGATATGGAAGGGAATGAAACTTCAAGAATCGACTTCCTGCTGCGTTCTACAACCACAAGGGCACGATATCCCCTGCGCTGTGAGAAGACCTTTGCGACCTCTATTTTATCGCCATACCGGTCTTCGAATTCCACCATGATTTTATTTGGCGCAAGGTCTTCAAGAGTGGTAATTACGCGTTCCGTACCGTTCACAATGAAATATCCGCCGGGATCCTGCGGGTCTTCCCCCAGTTCAACCATTTCCTGGTTGGTCAGGTTAATAAGGTTGCATATCTTTGACCCTTTCATTATAGGGAGCAAACCGATTTCTGCCTCTTTTTCTTCTTTCTCGCCCACGGAACTTACAATTGTCATTCCGAGATTAAGCGGTGCTGCATAAGTTATATTCCTTAACCTTGCTTCTGTTGGGTAGAGTTTATCTATTGCACCGTCCGCTTCCCTCACAACAGGATGCCCTATACGGATTTTACCGAGTCTTATATGGGTGCCTTCAATATCGGTTTCAATAATTCTCTGCTCATCAATAACTTTCTGAAGACCGGTTTCCAGGAAAGAATTGAAAGAATCAACGTGGTGCCTTACTATTTTATCACTTGTAAAATACGATCTTGATAATACACTTCTATCTATCATAAATACCTCTCTTATAAGAGACCTGCTTTACGCGATTACCATACGGTAGTAAACTGACCGCCCTGCTGTCGGGCTCTGCCTCGTAATACGTATAACATCCCCGATTTTCGCTTTAATGGACACTGCTGAAGGGTCCGAAACATATATTTTGGGTAATTGTTCTTTTTCTATATTGTATTCTACTAATATCTTATCAACTTCATTTCCATCCAATATTTCATGGTCTGGTACCATTACATGTTCTATAGGTTTGAATTCTCTTCCAGTCGCCTCTTTCTGCTTCACGCAATTACCTCCCGGACAAAACGGGCTCGGAGGGATTTGAACCCTCGGCCATCGGGTTTCTTTCCATACCGGTTATTAAACCGGTTTGAATAAAAGCCCGGTGCTCTGCCTGACTGAGCTACGAGCCCACACAGTCCATCCACTAATCCTGAACATACGCTGCAAATCATGGATAATAAATACTCTTTAATCGATTGCAATTACTGTTAAAACCTCGTGGACGTGCGCCCCTCTAACAACCTTATTTGGCTTAAATCTTTCTCTGCATTTCATTCTAGTACATACCCCCAACATTTAAATTATTTCATGTTGATATAATTATCATACTTTACTTATCAGGTCAATTAATGCAGCTTTCTGGTCTTTGGCTTTAATCACACCCGACGCAAGAAGAACGCCGTAAGCGCCAAGATCAAGTGCTGCTGCCACATCCTCCCCTGTGGAAATACCTGCTCCGCACAGGACTTTAACATAAGGGTTTACTTTTTTTACCGCCTCGACAGAACCCGTAACTATGCCAGGGTCTGCTTTTGAAACCGGGATTCCGGAACCGATCAGGGCTGGCGGCTCGATTGCCACGTATTCAGGCGCCAATGCTGCTGCTGCCGAGGTAACTGCAATATTATTCGTGCAGACAATAGCTGTTAATCCGGCTTTTTTTGCAAACTGGAGTGCTGAATCCACATCTGCCAACAGCATTCTGCGCTCCGAGTGGTTTATCAGGCATCCCTGCGCACCTGCTGACCTCACGCAATCCGCAGTAATATGCCCGGTGTAACCTCCCGCGCCCACACCATCGATATGCTGTGCATAAACCGGTATTTTCACCGAATCAGCTACACGCGCTATATCAGGAATCTGTGGGACGGCAATAATTTCAACACCCGACTCTTCGCTCACTTCCCCGCAATACTTTGCCATCCTGACCGCATTAGCCCCCATACTTTCGGCATACGTTTTAAAATTCAACACTATCATCGGTTTCTGTACCATTTTCCTGATCCTCTGTCCAAATTCTACGCCGTATAAACTTCTTCATGCGGATGTACTACAATCCCGTCCGGGGTTATATCATACGGATGAATACTCTGGCTGTGGTTTGAGCCCCTCATTTTATAAATCTCAATGCTACGCACCCGTACGGCATCTGCCCTGTTGTTGTACATCATTATAGTGCCCTCGGTAACAAATGTTTCAACACCAAACCTGCTGGTTGCACCCGGGTCAACGACTTCACACGTCATCAACGATGTCAGTCCCAGGATTTCAAGCGTTGTGCTTAATTTTAGAAGCTCCACCCTTATCTTTGCAGGGTCCTGGAGGTAAAACCCAATGGACGTTGTCCCGTCTACAAAAGCCCGCTTTGCATCGATATCTTCCTGCATAGCGATAACCTGGTCCATCATTGACCGCATATCAAATGGTCTCACATCGACATACTTTTCATGGGATGGGACACCGATTTTCGTAGAACAGGCATCAAGTATTGCAAGTTTACCTTCGTCTTCCAGCGCTTCGAAATCCCATCCGAATTCTTTTACTGTTTCCCTTACCTGTTCGGGACGTTCTTCGGTTGCTATATAAATCGCATTTTCCCCGTACTTGGTAATCCCGTTGTACAGGTACTGGAGACCGAATATTGTCTTTCCCGCCCCAGATGTTCCTGAAAGAAGGTATGTCCTGTTCCTGAGCAAACCCCCCTCACATATCTCATCAAAGCCTGGAATTCCCGTAGGAACTCTTTTTGACTCCGAAGATTCAACTTCATCCTTCTTTTTGTTAGCCATAATTTTACCACCTAACTAAACTAGTTTTAAAACCGATTGATATTTATAAGTATATGATACCTGATTATTATGATAGTGTATATAGTATAAATACATGATATTATGCTCCCGGAAAACCATATTTCTTTTTGAAGAGTTAAATGTTTTTAAAAATTCCGGGGATTCTACAGTAGAGAAATTGACTTATTGGTTTCGGGATAATTAGTAAACCTCATTGTGGGTTCCATTCAAAACACCACTTAAGGAATGAGTTTTTAAAGATGGAGTTTTACCATCCCAATCCTCCTCTTATTCTACTGATTCTGCTATCCAGTCAAGAAAATCCTTCGAGCCTTCTTCCATATTAAACGACACCACACATGGCACATCATAACTGTGAAGCTCTTTCACCCTTTTATCAATATCCTTTACCTTACCGGATGTTGTCTTGGCGATAATCGCAACTTCATTTGCCTCATCAATAAGTCCCTTCCACCTGAAAATCGAAGTTACCGGAAAGAAATTTACGCACGCAGCAAGGCGTTCTTCAACAAGCTTTTTCCCGATTTTCCGGGCTTCTTCCATATCCCCAGCGGTTATATATACGAGTGAAAACATTAACACACCTCACGCTTATTATGCACGGAATACTTAAAAACTTACATATATCTATGGGGACTGTTTTTGAATAATTTATATCTTGTTTTGCTGGTGATTTTACTATACTGGATGTTAGTAAGATATCTTGACAGGCGCGGGATATTAAATAAATACAATATCACCGCCCACGGTCCTGTTCTGATGATACGTACCCAGAAAGGACAGGAATTCCTTGACAGGCTTGCAGTCCATAAAAGATTCTGGAGACTGTTTGCAAACGCAGGGCTTCCTGCGATGCTTATCGGGATGCTCGTGATGTTCCTGCTGATACTGTTTATCGATTATTCCATTATAACCTCATTCCAGGCACAAACTGTTCCACATCCCGGCAAGTTCAACGAGCCGCGCAATATATTCCTTATACCTGGTATTAATGAATTCATACCGTTCACCTGGGGGATAATCGCACTGATAATAACCCTTGTAGTCCATGAATTCGCACATGCCATACTGTGCAAGGTGGAAGGAATCAGGGTAAAATCCATGGGGTTATTAGTAGCAATTTTGCCCATAGGCGGGTTTGCCGAGCCAGACGAGGAACAGCTTCTTGGGAAACAAAGCGATACAGATGAGGAAAACGAGGCAGGATTAACGCCAAAGGAGCCAAAAAAACTTGCAACACGCAATGAGCGCGTGAGGGTGCTAACAGCAGGCGTAATGGCAAATTTTGTCACAGCATTTATTGCATTTATCTTGTTCTTTTCACTACTTGGGTCTCTTTCCCCGGTCGGGGATGTCACAGTCGTACAGACGGTTCCCGGCTACCCTGCAGAAGAAGCAGGTGTTAAGCCGAATATGATTATCACAGGTATTAACGGGAAGCAGGTAGAAAATGCCCATGATTTCCTGGTTTATGCCAAACGTCTGGAACCTGGTGCAGAAGTTAAGCTTGACCTTATTGAAAACGGTACTAAAAAAGATCTCACGTTTATTACATCAGGAAGGAACGAGACTGTAACAGGTGTGAGGATATTCAAGGTTTTAAATGAAACTCCTGCTGAAGCTGCGGGTCTTTTGCCTGATATGGTTCTTGTCAGGATGAACGATACCAATATAACCGACCTTACGGATTTTATCAGGTTCATGGGTTCAACCGCTGCCGGGCAAAAGGTGGATGTATATGCCTTGAGCAATACATCCGTAAATGCCACGTTACAGGTGTTCAGTAATGTTAAACTGGATAAGTATCCAGATGACCCTTCTGCAACGAAGGGTTTTCTCGGTGTATCTTATGCCCCTGATGGCGCTACCAGTTATTCTGTTGGCGTTTCCATCGCACAATTCCCTGCATCTGGTTTTTTAAACGGGTTAAAATCCATCCCGTCAAAGCTTACTGGTACTTACGGATGGCTCATGCTGTTCAGCCTGCCTTTTGCCGGAAGTCCTGATGGTGAACTCTTTACAGGTTTCACTGGTGTGCTGACGTACTATTATGAAAATTCCGGCTGGGCTTCCTCACTCGGAACGGAAATTTTCTGGATACTGACCGTACTTCTCTGGGTTGGCTGGATGAATTTCTATGTAGGATTATTTAACTGCCTCCCTGCTGTTCCACTTGACGGCGGGCATGTGTTCAGGGATGTCATGACTTCAACACTCTCAAGGGTAATGGGTAACGGCGAGAAGGTGGAACGTCTCTCCAATGCAATTGTAGTTGTATTTGCCGTGTTAATTCTTATGTCGTTTATCTTCGTGATTTTCGCGCCTTACGCGGCACACGGTTTTTGAGGAATAAAACTATTTTCCCGTAAACTTCATCAACAACAGGCTTATTTCATAAAGCACAATAAAAGGCACAGTCACCATTATCTGGCTGACAAATGTTGGGTCAGGCGTAATAACAGCCGCAATAATCAAAAGCACAATATATGCGTGCCTCCTGTAATAAACCAGCTTCTTCCTGTCCGTTAACCTGAGATGGACAAGAAGCGTCAGGATAATCGGAAGCTCAAATGTAAGCCCGATAATAAGTGTTGTTGATATTACAAAATAGATAAATGAATAAACCGAAAACGTTGCATTGACGCCCATATCAATAGCGTCCTGGTAAAGGAAGCCCAGGAAAAACGGCAGCATGTAATAATAGGCATAAGCCGCGCCAAGCAAAAACAACCCGATGGCAGAAACTGCCGTGTAAACCACCAGTGACCTGCTAAATGGTACGGAAATCCCGAATCGTTTCCTGATTGCCTTTACAGCGTAAAATATAATTAACGGTGATGTGACAAGCAATCCGAAAACAACAGACATCTTGAACTTGAGCATCACAACTTCCATTGGCGCAAGGTAAACAATATTTGGTTTGAATGTATTCAAATTCATGGAGATATTAACAAGTTCGCCTGAAATTAATGTCAAATTATGCGCAATTGCTTGATTTCCCTTTGCCAGCTCTCCTGACATTGCAGTCAGGCTGCGCGAGATGTCAACTAACTTACCTGAGACATCAATGTTTACAGGAATGTTCAAGTGCCAGAACATGTCTGACTGGATTTTTAAGATTAAACTACCCATATATGAAAATGAAAGTACGACACTCGCCCCAAAAAATGCTATGATGTAAAACAGCTTTTTTCTTAATTCCGAAAGAACCAGCGTAAAATCTTCAAGTTCCATATCAGGTACCAATTTGCAGCGGTTCGGTTATCCTCTTTAGCGTGGCGATTGCTGACAGGGCTGCAAGAAAGCTTGTCCTTGGATTTCCGGGACATGGCACATTCTCAATACGGCATGTGAACTTCCCGAACTCACCTTCGACTTCAATCTCATGAATGTTCCGTGAAGCAGCCGGGTCAGCGAAAACCTTTACCTGTGTCTTTTCAACGCCAATCCCGGCAAGGCTTAGCGAGGTTGCAACATTAACATTTGCAGGAAATGCCCTGATAGCTTCTTTTGCACTTCCCTCAAACAGGAGGGTTTTTTCACGGAAAGAGGCAAGGTCGATGTTATTTTCAGTAATATAAGGTGCGCCTTCCAGTCCTTTTGGGTTCTTTGTTGTGCACAAGGTTACTTTATCAATATGAATAACAGATGCGGATTTCAAGCCGTCAAGACCTGTGACGGCACCTGATGGAACATATATCCTGCATCCATTTGCAGAAGCGGTTTCCCTGAGGCTTTCGAGAAAAACAGGGTCAGTCAGCGCCCCTACACTCATAACCATAAGCTCTTTTCCACGTTCAAGAACCGCAAGCCCGAATTCCCTGACAGCAGCAGCAGAAGCGCACTCGATAACAATATCAGCTCTTGATATTAATTCATCAGGAGTTGTTATATCAGGTTTAGTGGTAAGCAATTCAACAAGTTTCCCGCACTGCTCAGTGTTCCTGTCAAAGACAGCCGCAAGTTCGGCATTTATCTTTCCTGAATCGATTGCCTTACATATCTCTGCACCGATAGCACCGCAGCCGATAACTCCTATCCTTAGCATAATATGTTCCAGTTTCCTAATACATTGACAGCATTATATAAGTAATCCGAAGACAATTAACTTTACCGATTATGTTACTATCAGAACTTGAGCGTTTTATTGAAGAGGACATCGGCTATAACGATGTTTCGTGCAGTATCATCCCTGACTGTGAAGTCAGCGGGGAAGTTGTCTCAAAAGAAGCGGGTATTGTTGCAGGGCTTGCGGAAGCCACACAGGTGTTTGAGTATTTTGATGTATTTGCGGCAACCGGGCTGACAGACGGCTCGGCTGTGAAAAAAAATGATGTGATATTTACGCTTGAAGGCGGAGCAAGGTCAATACTGCGGGCTGAGCGGCTGGCTCTTAATTTCCTTGGTAAAATGAGCGGGATTGCCACACTTACACGCAGGTATGTTGACATGGCAGGCGGCGTCAGGATTGCATGCACACGAAAAACAACACCAGGTTTTCGCAAATTCGAGAAAAAAGCAGTTATTGCAGGAGGCGGCGACCCGCACAGGTTTAACCTTTCGGATTCTGTTATGATTAAAGATAACCATATTGAAGTCATGGGGCTTGAGAACGCCATAAAAAACGCCCAAAAGTCAAAAAGTTTCACCCAGAAGCTTGAAGTTGAAGTGGAAGATATGGAGTCTGCAATACTTGCGGCTGGAATGGGCGCGGATATTATCATGTTTGATAACATGTCTGTGGATGAAATTGAACAGAGTGTTAAGTCTCTGGACGAGAAAAACCTGAGAAAAAACGTTATCCTTGAAGCCTCTGGCGGCATAACACTGCGTGATATCGGGGATTATTCAAAAACAGGTATTGATGTTATTTCAATCGGTGCGCTTACACACTCATCGAACTGGCTTGATGTCAGCCTTAAACTAAATGTGTGAATCCTTTTACTCTTATTGGATTTATAATGGATGATTATACTCATAAGATTTATATAGAATTGAATATTATTAAGCGTTTGTCGATGTATCTATTGTACAATAGCAGATGGGAAAAAGGAGAACTCTGAATGAAAATACTGTGGATTTTAGTACTGGTTTTATTGATGTTTTCGAGTGTTGCGAGTGCAACAACAGAAGGTTTTGAGATGCGAAACAACACCGGCTTGAATTTTGAGCTTGGTTATTACAAAATAGAAATTATTGATATAAGCAAACCAGGTGATTTAACTTTTGCAAAAGTAAATATAAGTTCAGGTGACTCATCAAGAACATTCTATTTGTATGACTCTGCGGAGTCAATAACTAAAGAGGCAGGGTTGCCATATAATAAAACCCAGATTACTGCTTCTATGTTCCAAGTTGCTGCCCCGGCTAGTTTCAGGCTTAATGTCACATACCCGGATACATGGAGCACTCCTGTAAAATATGAAATCGCAACACCTGCCCTTATTGAGGCTTCCAAAGTCCCGAATATTGTGTTGACAAAATCTGTAGGCAAAACAAACGTCAATATCGGGGATGTTGTGGAGTTCAAGCTAACTGTTGAAAACACAGGCAACGGGACAGCCAGCGACATGACACTGACAGAGTTTCTTCCAAGTGGTTTTACCCGTGCCGCAGGCACCATGTTCCCTCCTGAAATAAAAAAGAGCCTTGACCCGGGGCAAATTGATACGATTGTATATGGATTAAAAGCTGTAGAGGGGGGTACATTCAACATTGAACCCGCAATCCTGAGTTATGGTTCAAAAACCAGTAAATCAAACTCAATTACAATAACTGTCGCCAGGGAAGTGAAGGAAAAATCCAACCTTACAACAGCAATTACAATTGATAAAAATGATGTAATGACAGATGACTTAATCAATATGGTTGTGAAAATTACAAATAATGGGAACTCTTCCGCGGAATCCGTACTTGTTGACGGTCTGGTTCCGAACGGGCTGAAACTGGAAGAAGGTGATTTAAGGCAGGTATATAAGAAAATAGAATCAGGGGAATCCGAATCATATTCAATTATTTTAAAGGCTGTTGACGGCGGCAATTATACAATCCGCCTGAAAACCAGCTACAATGATGATACAACTGGTTTCGCTACAAGTTCCGAAACAATTTCAGTGACTAAAAAAGAGAAAAACCCGGTGGATTACTGGTATATCATCATACCTGCAATCGGTGTAATAATTGGAGTACTATTATTTACCATTAGAAAACATAAAGAGTATAGATATTAAGAGGACATAATGTTAAACATACTTCTTATAGGCGTTGGACAGTGCGGTAACAGGATACTTGATTCAATAAACAGGGAAGCTTTTGGCGGCGGGGTTGTCTCTAAATATTACGGAAAACAGAAATTCGTAAGCAATGTACAGACAATTGCGATTAATACCGCAGTAAATGATTTGAAAGAACTCAGGTATACAAAATCCAGGGACAGGATACACGTTCCATACCTTCACGGTGTCGGTGCAAACAGGAATGTCGGAAAGGATTGTTTTGAAGATAACAAGGAACTCCTGCTTCGCGCTATCGAGGAGCGCGGGGATTTTGACGTCGCTTTTGTAATCGCTTCCGCCTCTGGCGGTACCGGCTCATCGTTCACTCCGCCTTTGATTGAGGCAATGAAAGAACGGTATAACTTCAATGTTTACGGTATTTTAGTACTTCCGTTCAGGGAAGAAGGTTCCATTTACCTCCAGAATTCGATTTTCTGCCTGAAAGAACTCATGTCGGGAAACGGTGACGGTACTATCATCGCAGATAACGAGTTCTTAAAAAATCTTGGCAAGGATATAAAAGCAGCCTATGACGGTATTAACCACACAATCGCACAGAGGTTCCTTTTCCTCTTAAAGGCACTTGACAGTGAAATGATGATGGTTACTGACCTGGGTGATTTTAAGACTGTCATGGCAGCAGGCTCAAAACTTGCTACAATCGGTTATGGTGAAGCCAGCAATAATCTTACTATCAAGTCAACCATTAAACAGAGTTTATCTCACGGCGGTCTTCTTTTCCAGATTGACCCCTATAAAGAAGCGACACGGGCAATGATGATTATAGAAGGGGATAAAAAATACCTCAATATTAACGACATTACCACAGAAGTAGACAGGCTTTCAAGCGATATAGGTCATGTGTTTAAAGGTGTGCTTTTACGAGACGGCGTAATGCCAAGGGTACTGACGGTCCTGTCTATCGGGGCATCGGTTGAACTTGACAGGTTATTTAATATTGGTGTTGAAGCCATCGAAAAAGAACGTGGGAAGAAGGAACAGATAGCCATGCAGAATCTATCCATTTCAAATAAAATGGACGGGCTTGAACCCATGTACTAAACGAAATATTCATATTGTTTTAACCAGTATCATACCTCATGGCAAAAGATAAGAAACTTGTACTTTCTGGGAATTGCAACGGATGCGGGATTTGCGTGACGGTCTGCCCGACAAATACAAAGTTGTCAAAGGAAGAAGACTTTGATATAAATACTGCTAAACTTGCAATTGCTGTTAACAATGGCATAGCCTTTGTTAATTACGATGCGTGTATTGCCTGCGGGTTGTGTACACGTAACTGCCCTGTCGGAACCCTTGCAATGGTTCCGGTATAAACTTTTAACAATTTAATGAATCTGTTCAGGATTCTTTGATATGTTTAATTCGGATTATCCATAGTAGGATCTTTCTGCCATCAGGGAATTACAGGAAGATTTATAATAGTTAACGCTGTTAACTCCTCCGGTGATACCAATGAGGGATCGTTTTTGTTGTTACTGGAAACAACCATGAAATAAATAACGTACCGGTAGCCGAAGAAGACATTAAGCTGGAAAAGCTGCCACCTTCGGCAAAACTTGTTTTTAAAATCCTGGAACATGGCGGGTCAATGACCCAGAAAGAAATTACAAGGGAAACCTACCTGCCTCCAAGGACTGTCAGGTACGCACTTGACAGGTTAAAGAAAAAAGGTATCCTTGAGGAGCGCTTTTATTTCAAGGATGCACGCCAGAGTCTTTATGGATTAAGAAATTCCCTTGTGGAAAATACAAAGGGGGTTGTTTTTCACGTGTAGCCTTAATACTCGCTGTTTTTATTTTTCAATAACAAAAGAGCCTACATACCCGCAGTCTTTGCACTGGTACATGTATCCAATCTGCCCCCCGAGATAATACATAACATGAGTGGACTTACATACCGGACATATCAGGAGCTTCTTTGAAGGGCTTTTCTTTCCCTCTTCAATAATTAACTCTTCAAGCCTGTCAAAATCTTCATCGTTTTCCATCATTACAAAATGAACCCTGACTCTATTTATACGTCACTTAACACTGTCCTTACCGATGTTTTTCAAGAATCCAAGCCATCTTCGTGCATCGTTTACTTTAGTCCTTATTTCCTCACCTGTTTCTATTGGTTTTACTTTTCCGGATTCACAATCCCTCAAATCAATGATTGCCCTGATAAGGCTTGCAGATTCATGATATAACTGTTCAGCTTCCTCGCGGGTGAGATTCGCTTTCTGCAGGATGACCTCATCATGTTTTTCTTTTTTATCCAGGGTATCAACAAGCTCAAGAAGCCGCTTTTTTTCATCTTCGGAAAACTGCTTCTTGTGGGCACAGCTCCATATAAGGTCATGAAGTCTTATTTTTGTCCCGTCCACTTCCACTTCATCAGGTAATTTTTCCCCGACCCATACAAGGTAGCGGTGCAGCCCTGACAGGAAATGTTCCCTTTCTTCAGCCGAAATGAGGGCATCCAGGTTATGCTGTTCCATTTTCTTCATTGTATTCTATTAAATATCACTGACCTGTAAAATATGTTCTTGCGTTCTGGAAGGTATTAAAGTATAATGAGTTATATTAAATCCCCGAGGAAGACCTTACTTTGAAAATTCGTGAAATTTTAAATGAGCTTGATTTAAGACAGGTCCAGAGATGGACGCTGTTTAGTTTTATAATAGGGATTGTATCAGGCTTCGGAGCTATCCTGTTCTATCTCGGGCTGGGGGCTGCTACAAACTACATCCTTGGCGGCATCGGCGGCTATTATCCCCCTGTGCCTGCAGGGGAGCTGCCATTATTCACCCCGCCAGATTTTGAAACCGCTAAATGGGTCCTGTTCCTGTTACCAGCAGCAGGCGGGTTGCTTGCAGGCATCATAATTTTCACTTTCGCGCCTGAAGCGGAAGGACACGGCACTGATGCTGTCATTGACGCTTACAATAATAAAAGGGGAATTATCAGGAAAAGGGTGCCGATTATAAAAGCCATTTCATCTATCATCACCATTGGTACAGGCGGAAGCGCAGGCAGGGAAGGACCCATCGCCCAGATCGGGGCAGGTTTCGGTTCAGCCCTTGCAACATTTCTTAAACTGAGTGACCGTGACCGCAGGATTATGCTCATATGCGGAACAGCAGCAGGCATTGGCAGTATATTCAAGGCACCGCTTGGCGGGTCAATATTTGCTATTGAGGTTCTCTACAAAAGCGACATGGAAACTGAAGGGCTTGTTCCCGCATTTATTTCATCCACTGTTGCGTATTCAATATTCTCATCATTTTTCGGGTGGGGGCATATCTTCTCCATGCCAAGTTTCAGTTTCACCCATCCGTCAGAGCTGGTTTTTTACGGCATTCTCGGAATACTGTGCGCTGCCACTGCGATACTTTTCGTGGTAATTTTCTATGGGATGCGCAACAAATTTTTCAGGCCGCTTAAAATCAAACCCCATTTCAAGCCTGCAATCGGGGGGCTTTTTGTCGGGATAATTGCCATGTTTTTCCCACAGGTACTCGGGACAGGTTACGGCTGGGTACAGATGGCAATGAACGGCGACCTTGCCAGCCTGTCAGTGGCTCTGATGATGGTGCTTGTGCTTATCAAAATCCTTGCTACCTCGTTTACCATAAGTTCAGGCGGAAGCGGCGGCGTGTTTGCACCGTCGCTTGTAATCGGCGGCATGGTGGGCGGGGCATACGGACAGATAATGAATTCCATTTTCCCGAATGCAATCACTCAGCCTGGCTCATACGTTCTGGTAGGAATGGGTGCATTGCTTGCAGGTATTGCAAAAGTCCCGATTGCCGCTATTGTCATGGTTTCCGAGATGGCAGGGAACTACAACCTGCTTGCGCCCCTGATGGTGGCTTCGACTCTTTCATATCTATTGTCAGGAAAATGGACAATATACGAGAAACAGGCACAGAGCAGAGCAGCATCGCCTGCCCACAGGCGCGAGATGACAGTGGATATACTTGAGCGCGCGCTGGTGAAAGATGCCATGAACACAAATGTGGTTACCATCCTTCCATCTTTGACTGCCAAAAGCGTGCTTGACCTGATACATAAATACGGGTACACAGGCTTCCCTGTGGTTAACGAGAAAAAGGAACTGGTTGGCATGATGACGTTTGAAGATGCAGAACGTGTCCCTGTTGAAGAACGGGAGAACACCTTTGTTGAGACGGTAATGACTAAAGAGCTAATAGTTACCACACCAGAGGAATCCCTTGAAAAAGCACTTGGCAGGCTTCTTGACAGGAAAATCGGCAGGCTGCCAGTCGTGGATAGCAAAGACCAGAAAAAACTTATAGGGCTGCTTACGAAATATGATATTATAAGGACACATGCAAAGCTGAGTTCAAATAGGTAAGTTTTACAGGGTTTCCAGATTTTTTTAGTTTAACTCCACCCTTTCTCCTGTAACCATGAACACCACACCTTCACAGAGATTTGTTATATGGTCGCCAATCCTTTCAAGATACCTTGCCACAAAAGTAAGGTGCTGGGCGCTGGTTATCGTTTTCGGGTCTTCTATCATATACGAGATAAGTTCCCTTCGTATCTGGTCAAAGAGCATATCGAGTTCATCATCCTTTCTGGCAATTTCTCTCGCAAGTTCAGCATCCTTGTTTTTAAAGGCTTTCATGGTATTAACCAGCATTTCCTGGCTTATCTCTGACATTCGTGGAATGTCTATCAGTGGTTTAATTGGCGGCACATTTGCTGTTATCTGTGTAATAATCCCGATTTCCAGCGCCAGGTCTCCCATCCTTTCAAGGTCAATACCCATCTTCAATATCGAGATTATAAGCCTCAAATCCCTTGCCATGGGCTGCTGGAGTGCAAGCAGGCGCATGCAATCATCCTCGATTTTGTGATATACAGCGTCTATTTCGGTATCCATGTCAATAACCTTCTGCGCCAGTTCAACATCACGGTTCTTGAGGGACAACACGGCATCGTTTATCGCCTTTCCGACAAGTGATGCCATGTTTATAGTCTCATCCTTCAACCTGTGAAGGTCATTGTGATATGCTTCCCTTACCATTATCCAAACCTCCCTATTATGTAATCCTCTGTGCTTTTCTCTTTCGGCTTCTTGAATATCTGCTTTGTTTCTCCAAACTCTACCAGCTCACCCATCAAGAAAAATGCAGTATAATCGCTCACCCTCGCTGCCTGCTGCATATTATGCGTTACTATGACAAGGGTATATTTTTCCTTAAGGTCTGTCATCAGGTCTTCGATTTTGCTTGTCGAGACAGGGTCTAACGCTGAGCATGGCTCGTCAAACAGTATAATCTGGGGTTCCACAGCCAGCGCCCTTGCTATACACAGGCGCTGCTGCTGACCTCCGCTTAATTCCAATGCATTATCTTTGAGCCTGTCTTTGACTTCATCCCATAAGGCTGCATTTTTAAGACTTGTTTCCACTATAACGTCAAGCTTTTTCTTATCATTTATACCATGTATTCTCGGACCATAGGCTATATTCTCATAGATGCTCTTGGGAAATGGGTTTGGCTTCTGGAAAACCATACCTACCTTTTTGCGAAGTTCTACAGGGTCTTCCTGATTCACATCAGTTCCATGAACCAGAAGCTCACCTTCAGTCCTGAAACCGTCTATAAGGTCGTTCATCCTGTTGAGGCAGCGTATGAACGTGGATTTCCCGCACCCGCTCGGACCTATAATGGCTGTGATTTTGTTATCTTCAATTTTCAGGTTAATGTTTTTCAGCGCATGTGTTTTTCCGTACCATGCGTTTAAATTTACTGTATTGATGGCTGCGGTCATTTAATCACCATTTTACGTACCTCTGGTATTTGTTTCGTATGAGTATGGCAGCAGCATTCATAGCCAGAAGCAAAGCAAGCAATACAAGGATGCCTGCTGCTGCAAGAAACTGGAATTCTGCTTTTGGTCTTGACGCCCAGTTGAAAATCTGGATGGGAAGCGCAGTGAACGGGTCAAATATACTTTCAGGCGTGAAAGCTATAAAAGTGAGCGCGCCAATCATAATCAACGGAGCAGCCTCACCTATGGCGCGGGAAAGAGCAAGGATATTACCGGTAAGTATTCCCGGAAGTGCGGCAGGCAGGACGTGGTACTTCACGGTCTGCCATCTGGTAGCTCCGAGGGCAAGCGAGGCTTCCCTTATTGAGGATGGAACTGCTTTTATGGCTTCCCTGCTTGAAATTATTATTATGGGCAGGATGAGAAGGGATATGGTAAGTGCGCCTGATATGAGGCTTCTCTCAAGCGCCAGTCCCCGCACGAAAAGCGCCAGACCCAGAAGCCCGTAAACAACACTTGGAACGCCTGCAAGGTTTGAGATGTTAATCTCGATTATCTTTGTTAACCATGTTTTCTTAGCGTACTCCTCAAGGTAAATTGCTGTTCCAACACCAAGCGGGAGCGAAACCACAGCAGTAATAATCATGAGCCATATAGAGCCCCACAGGGCGGATTTTATACCTGCCTTTTCAGGAAACCGTGACGGGAAACTGGTAAGGAATTCCCAGCTTAGCCAGCCTGCTCCCTTATCCCATGCATCCCAGAGCAGCATGGCAAGGAGAAGAAGCGCAGTCATTGTGGCTGCAAGGCATGTGTATTCAAATGCCCGTCCTTTTATACTCAATTGTATACCTCCCTGTATCTCCCTTTTATCCACATGCTTACGATGTTCATGAACAGGGTCATGACAAAAAGCACCATTCCTACGGCAAATATTGTCTTGTATTCAATACTACCGAATGGTGTGTCACCCATACTTACCTGGACGATGTAAGCTGTCATGGTCTGGATACTTTCAAAGAAATTAAGTGTCATTTTTGGTGTTGCGCCTGCGGCTAAGGTTACTGCCATGGTTTCACCTATGGCTCGTGATATAGCAAGGATAAAAGAGGCGATTATGCCTGAAAGCGCAGACGGTACAACGATTTTTGTTGAAACATCAAATTTGGTTGAGCCAAGCGCATATGCGCCTTCCCTTAATGCACGGGGAACAGAGCGCATGGCATCCTCACTCAGGCTTGATATCATGGGAAGTATCATAATACCAACAACAATACTTGCAGAAGCGGCATTGAAGATGTTTGTGTCCACAAAATTCCGCAAAAGCGGGGTTATGAAACTTATTGCAAAATAACCGTACACCACAGTCGGTATGCCTGCAAGAATCTCAAGTGCGGGTTTCACGGTATTGCGGACTTTTGCGCTTGCATATTCACTGAGATATATGGCGCTGGCTATGCCAAGCGGGATTGCTATGACAGCCGCGCCGCCTGCTATCATCAACGTGCCGTTTATCAATGGGAGCACGCCAAAATGCTGCGGGCGGTATGTGGGTGCCCAGGTCGTGCCTGTGAGGAATTCAAGGACGGGGACTTCCTTAAAAAAGGAAAAAGTCTCAAAAACAAGGACAAGAACAATACCGAGAGTCGTCAAAATAGAAACAATGGCGCAGAGGAAGAAGGCTTTCTCGATAGCCATCTCCCTGATGTTTTGCCATTTCAATGCATCCGGTCTTATCTCCATTAGCTCTTACCCTGTACTTCATGATATATTACTTGCGTTTTTATTCCAGCCTGCTCAATGCTTCTTCATACACCGTATCCGGCATCTTCACGTAGCCTACCTGCGATACAAGCTCTTTTCCTGCAGTGAAGTAATATTTTACGAACTCTTTAATTTCAGGACGCTTCATGGATTCTTTATTTACATAAATTAAGAGCGGTCTTGATAATGGCTTATATGTGCCGTCATTGATTGTCTGCTCTGAAGGAAGAACCTGCCCTTTACCGCTGTCTATTGCCACCAGTTTCAACTTGCCCGGATTTTCAACATAGTATGCATAGCCGAAGTATCCAAGGGCATATTTCTCACCTGCAATAGCCTGCACAAGCACATTATCATCCGCGCTTGCGGTGTAGTCAGACCTGCTGGATTTCTCCTTGCCTACTATCGTTTCTGTGAAATAGTCAAAAGTGCCTGAATCCGTGTCAGCTCCTACAAGAATTATCTTCTCATTGGGGAAGTTGGGGCGTACGTCTTTCCATGTCTTAACAGTGCTGTTTGGCTCCCATATCTTCTTTAGCTCTGCAACTGTAAGAGAATCTACCCAATCATTCTGGGGATTTACCATCACGGAAAGCCCGTCAAAAGCCACTGCGAATTCCTCGTATGTGATGCCGTTCTTTGCACAGAGTTCTTTCTCGGAATCTTTTATCGCTCTTGAGGCATCGTTTATATCGGTCTCGCCTGTGCAGAATTTCTTGAAGCCTCCGCCTGTGCCGCTGATACCAACGGTTACCCTGACGTTGGGATGGAGCTTCTGGAATTCCTCTGCCACTGCTTCGCTTATCGGGAATACAGTGCTTGAGCCGTCTGCTTTGACTGTGCCTGAAAGAGGCTGTGCAGTATTATCTGGTGGTTTTTCATTATTGTCCACGCATCCTGCCAGGAATACGCCAGCTAGAATTATAATTATTATTGTCTTTAACCTGTCCATACGTATCATTCTTATAATCTCCGTCATTCTTATTGTCTCTATCCCAGTTGTTTTTCCTGAATGTATATACTTTATCACAATAATCTATATATGCTATATAAAATCAGTATAATAATGATTAAGTTATGCTGGACTTTAAGCTTGCTGCTACGCCCCAGGGAGTGTTAAAGCCTGACCTTCTGGATTGGGGCGGGTTATATTTTTCATTGGGCAACTATTTTAAACAATAACATAATATAAAGGTCTGGAACAGGTGAGTTAATGCAGGAAAAAAAACAGGATGGTAAAAAGCCGGTTAAGGAAAAATGCAAGACCTGTGGCATCTGTTACCCGAGGAGGAAACGAAATGAGTAATGTAATATTAATGGATTTTTATGCAGACTGGTGCGGGCCGTGCAAGATGCAGGATCCTATAATTGATGAACTGAAAAAGAAATTCGAGGGAAAGGTTGAGTTCAAGAAGATTGACGTGGATAAAAACCAGGAACTTGCTATGAAATATACGATTCATGCAATTCCAACCCTGATTCTTGAAAAGGACGAAAAAGTCTTCAAGCGGTATACCGGCGTTACCCGCGCCAATGTGCTGGAAGAAGACATTAACGCTGCTTTGAAATAAAGAGGGGTTTATTGCAGCCTTTATTTGACCTCGGTGTGCTTCCCATAAGGTACAGGACAAATAGAGGATTCAAGCCCCATGTTTCACTTGTTTTTAATGCTGGAAAAAGGCTGACTTTTGCAGTTGATTCTTCGAATTCGTGTGCTTGCGGACCTGACGCATTCCTGGTAACACACGCTCATTCAGACCATTACGGCAAATCCGCAATGGTTTCCGGGAAAGCGGTATGTTCAGAGGAAACTGCCCGTGCTCTTGAGATTCTTTACGGGAAAGAATATGCTGGAATTACTTTCAAGACGGGCGAGAGTGTCGATGTCTGCGGCGTTGAGGTGAAAACATACCCGACCCATCATACTATCGGCTCATGCGCTTTTTACTGGGAAAATGAACTGGGAACACGCATTCTTGTGACAGGGGATGTTAAGGACGCAGCGGATTTACCTGAATGCGATGTGCTTATTACCGAGGCAAATTATGGCGACCCTTCTGACCCGAAGTGCCATTTTAAGGATGATATTGAGGGTTTCAGGGAAGCGATTGAAAACTCGTGTGATGAAAATATTGCCTTTGGCGCGTATTCGTTCGGGAAGGCGCAGCGCGCTGTTAAACTTATCAGGGAAGCAGGGTATTCGGGTGATATCGGGATGGAGCCTGTTTCGCTTGCGCTTACTGAAGGATTGATGGAGAATGCGGGACAGCTTGTTGATATTGACAGCGATTGCAGTATCCGTATTGTTACGCCTGCGCAGATTCCAGGGCTTTCTGACACAAGGAAGTTCATCCTGACAGGCAGGAAGGATTATAAGATTCCCACGATTAATATCAGCGACCACATGGATGTGAACGAGCTTGTGGGTATGGTTGAGGGCTGCAAGCCAGAGGCTGTTATCGTTTACCATCCTGGCGGACACAGACCGTATAAGCTTTCGGCGCATTTGAATAAGATGGGGACGTATGCACGGGCATTGGGTGAGATTAATACTGTGCTTGAGGTATGAACCTTGCTTCTAAATCATTTATGTCTCGCATAAATATACTTTACCTTTAGAGAGATTTTCTATTACAATTACAATTCTCAATATCATATCCAAAAAGTAACTATGAACATACATCTGCAAATCTGAAATGCCGGTCTTTTCACCAAACACTGTTGGGAATGTATCCGAGAACTGAAATATCGACCATTACAACAGTTTTTTTAAGTCCTGAAACGGTATATATTAATAAAATGACCTTGAAAAACCTATTACAATCAAGTTTAATTGTTATATTGTTATTGTCAATATTTTTTTCAGGTTGTATATATAAAGAAAATCAGTCCGTCGGTTTAGAAGTACCTGCCGAAGAAACAAACACCGTAGTTCAAACAAAAATGCTCGGGGCGGTCCAAGAAGATGACAAAGATGTATCACAAATTCAATTAAATAGTCCTGACCAAAGGGAATGGCATCAGTTGGGACCCTATGAAAGTATTGATTTTCTGGGTCTTTTCAATAACAGTCCAGTATATATATGCGAAAAGGACGGTAAGAAATTAATTGTTAATAATGGTACTGAAGGAACTTATTACGATGATATAACTGATTTAAGGAAGATTGGCGGGAAGACCGCATATTTAGCCGGAAAAAACGGAACATGGATTCTTGTATATGACAACACAGAAATTGGAACACAATATGACATTGTCCTGTCTTATACAGAAGTTGATGGGAAGATATTATATCGCGCTAATAAAGATGGAATATATTTTCTAATTTATGACGGTGAAGAGATAGAAACTCAGTACAATGTATTTTTTGATATTTTAAATGTGAATGGAAAGATTGCCTATACTACCCTGAAAAATGGAAGTAATGTAGTAGTCTATGATAAAGAGGAAGTAGGTACTGAATATGAGTATTCAACATTACCATATAACTGGAGCGGAAAGTTAGCTTATGTGAGTGTTAAAGATAATCTTGCAAGGGTTGTTTATGCCGACAAAGAGATAGGGGGAGAATACGAAAACATCTTGAGTGTCAATGTCATCAATGGAGAACGAGCCTATATGGCTGTAAATGATGAGAAGTATCTTATCATCTATAACGGTGTTGTAGGAAAACAATACGACAGTGTTCAAGATCTTATTAACATTGACTGGAAGTTGGCATATAAAGCCGAGAATGGTAGAAAATGGGTGGTTGTCCATGATTGGTACGAAATCGGTGTCGATTATGATGATGTAGGCACTTTAGTTGATATTGATGGAAAGCTTGCTTATAAGGCTACAAAGGGGGGGAGAGCCATTGTTGTATATGATGGTAAAGAACAGGAGATAAGATATGACTATATTGATAATCCAGTGAAAATTAACGGTAAGATGGGTTATGCGGCAAAGAGAGATGGAAAATGGTTCATCGTTCTTGACGGGGTGGAGATGGAAACAGAGTATGGTAGTATTGAAACTATAACAGATGTGGGGGGCAGGGTTGCATATAAAGCCCTTAAATCTGGCAGATGGATTCTTGTTTACGATGGTGAGGAAATAGGTAACTACAAATGGATTTATTCAATATCCAATATCAGTGGGAAATTGGCTTATATTGCTGAAGTAGACGAGGGAATGGTTGTTGTATATCATGGCAGGGAGTTAGGTGGGCAATATGACAGTATAGAGAGTGTTAGTGACGTTGGCGGAAAAGTCACATTTAAAGCTATAAAAGATGGGGGGTATGTGGTTGTTCATGATGGCAAAGAAGGAAACAAATATGATAGTATTGGATCCATCAAGGATATTGGCGGAAAAGTTGTTTACAAGGCAAAAAAGAAGGGAAAGTGGTTCTTAGTTTATGGAGGAGATGAAGGAAAACCATATAATTGTATCAATTCTATTATAAATGTTGCCGGAAAAGCCGCTTATGGAGCTTGTGAGGATGGATACATCATAGCTTATGATGGAAGAGAATTCGGAACACAATACAGATTTGTCTGGTCTCCCGCCGATGTTGGGGGAAAGCTGGCTTATGGTGCAAAGAACGAAGATCAATTTTTCGCGGTTATTGATGGGGAAGAAGAAGTATTAAACTACAGTATGAGTTATTTCGTTGATGTTGGAAGGGAGACGCTATATGTTGTCAACACTGAATATATGGATGGCGACGTAATTTTGTTGAAAAACTTAATTATTTATAAAGGAAGGGAACTTGGAAAACAATATGATAATGTAGAGACAGTTATAGATGTTGGGGGGCAGCCTGCATACGTTGCTAATCTAGGTGAGAGATCGTTTACTGTCTTCAACGGTTTAGAAGGCATAAAATACCGCAAGATCAAGAATTTTATGAACGTCAACAATCAGATGGTCTATAAAGCTCAAAAAGACGTGAGATGGGTTTCAGTTTATGACGCTGAAGGAAAAATCGATCATACATATAAAAAAGATGGAATGTGGATTGTAGTTTATAACGGAAAGGAGGGAGTAGAATACGAGAATATATATGATCTCATTGTTGTAGGCGAGAAAATAGCATATACTGCTGAAAACAACTACAAAAGGTTCATTGTTCACGGGGAAAAAGTCGTGAGCTCACAATATGATGATGCCTGGAATCCTGTCAACATTAACGGTAAACTAGCTTATCTTGCAAATAAAGGAGGTAAGTTAATCATTGTTTATGACGGGGTGGAAATTGGAAAAAAGTACAATGATATCCGATCCCCAACCGATATCAACGGTAGCATTGCTTTTATTGCAAATAGATTAAATGGTAAGTTTATTGTATATGATGAAACAGAAATTGAAGTAGAAAAGAACTATGAGGTTGTAAATAATTTCAATGTTGTTAACGGTAAGAAGTCGTATACAGGATTAAAGGATGGTAAATGGTTCATTATTATGGAAAATTAAGAACCGCCTCCATAACAATATCCATCCTTAAACATTATCATGCACAGGGTTTTACTCAACTCCATAAAAATTTAGTGCAATAATTTATATTGTCTTTTTCGTTTTATTGGCTTTAAAATTCAGACATTAGATAATTTACCTTACCGTCATCTTTTTTCCTTAATGCGCTGTATCTCTTTGTCAAAATCGGAAATATAATTTTCATCCTGTATAACCCGATATTCTTCATATTCCTGCTCAGCTTTTAGTTTCGCTTCCAATGCGCTGACTTTGCCTTTATCCAGTAGTATCGGGTAACTGGATAATTCCAAAAAGTTGTGCAGAAATTCAATCCAATCCGTCATTTTCATCAAAATATTCCGCTGTGCCCGGTTTTCCGCTAAATCAAGATATGCGGATACGATTTGATTCAGTTGCTTGATGTGGGCTTCGTTCAGGTAATTTTTGGCAACGGAAACATCTGGTTTTATGATTTTCCCATCAGGCGCATGTTTCCAGTTTGTCAAACCCATATAGAGCTTTGTTGCATCTGCTGAATCGTAAATAATTTCTGCTGCGGTTTTTCCTGTAATTGCCCAGTGGAGCTTGTTCTGAACTGTTGCGAAAAAATCTTTTGTTATTGGTGCGTTTTTGTCATAGTCTGCAGAAAGTGCATAAATGTCTGTGATTTTTTGGTAAAACCGCCGTTCACTTGCACGGATTTCCCGAATGCGCTCAAGGAGTTCTTCGAAATAGTCTTTGCCGAATAGTTTTCCCTGTTTGAGTCGTTCGTCATCCATTACAAAGCCCTTGATGATGTATTCTTTCAGGGTTTTGGTTGCCCATATGCGGAATTGGGTGGCTTGATAGGAGTTTACGCGGTAGCCGACTGAGATGATGGCATCGAGGTTGTAGAACTCCAAATCCCGTTCTACTTGTCTTAATCCTTCCGTTTGAACTGTTCGGAAATTCCGAACAGTTGAATCCATTAGCAATTCCCCCTCTGCATATATTTTCGTAAGATGCTCGCTAATCGTTGCTTTTGTTTTTCCAAAGAGGTTGCCGATTG
>PGYG01000077.1 GCA_002839545.1 Candidatus Methanoperedentaceae archaeon HGW-Methanoperedenaceae-1 | reverse complement strand
GGCGGTTTCTTGCAGTATTTATCATAAATTACGGGGTCCATTGTCTCAACATTATATTTAATTTCAGTTGCACCTGCTTCTTTTAGCAGACGGGATGAGTCCCTCGTTGGATAAACCGATATTCCTATGGGAACATCATACCTTTTCCTGAGTTCTTTTAGAACAGCAACAGTCTTTTCGACTTCTTTTTCAGGCGTCTCCTCGACCCCGGAAGTTATCGAAATACCTTCCATGTTACCATGGCTGTTTGCATCTTCCACAAGTGCAAGTATCTCGTCCACGGATTTTACCTTACCTTTCAGTTTCGGCACAGGACAGAACTTGCAGTCGTAAATACACCGCTCACTCATGGTAATGTAAGCCTGTCCAGGACAGTGGATAAGTTCTTCCTCGATAGTTCCCCTGACAAGTTCCCTGCCGCCTTTTAGAATTACTATATCGCCGTTCTCCTTTACTGCTTGCAGCGGCGCACCTTCATCCACAACAAGCCTTACCCTGTTACTGCCTGATTTAAAAAAGAAAGCCCTTCCTCCTGCGCCCGGTCCTGCTGTCGGGATGGTAATTCGTCCGAGAAGTCGGGGGTCAATGTCAACTGCCCCGATGGATATCAGTTCGGCTTTTATCTCTGCGTTCATTTTCATTATTTCAATTTAAGATACTTTATTAATACATAAATACTTGCGAATCTTCAATCGCAGCCCATTCGTGCAGTGAAACGAATAAAACTTCACACAGGATAATGACATGCATATAAAACCGTCCTGTTTTTTTTTTGATTTGGGCGTGAAGTTTATCTGGGATTAACTGATGATATGGTTTTAATAAAAAATGGACATACCCTCACTAATCAATTCGGAAATATTCTCGCTGGTTGTACTGCCAGTACTTATTTTCATAGCACGAGTTATGGATGTTACACTGGGAACGCTTCGTATAATCTTTACTTCAAGGGGGAAGAAATTCATTTCCCCGATTTTTGGTTTTTTCGAGATTATGATATGGCTTCTTGCAATAAGCCAGATTATGACAAACCTGACAAATTTAACGTATTATTTAGCTTATGCCGGCGGTTTTGCCATGGGGAATTTTGTGGGAATACACATAGAAGAAAAACTTGCAATGGGAACTTTAATAATCCGTATAATCACAAAAAAGGAAGGACACAAATTAGTAGAATTCCTGAAATCTGAAGGTTACGGCGTAACAAGTTTTGACGGGGAAGGAGCCAGAGGTCCTGTCAAACTTATTTTCACGACAATCAAACGCAAGGATGTGGATAAAGTCATCAGGATAATAAAACAATATAATCCAAAAGCCTTCTTCTCAGTAGAAGAAGTAAGGTCGGCAAGTGAAGGTATATATCCCGCAAAAAAACCCGGCTCAATACAGGGTTCATTATCGAAATTCAGGCTTATGCGACCCGGAAAATGATGATTGAACTTTAATCAGGATTAATAATATCTGCCTCTCCACATGATTTATTGGGTAAAAGTCAACGACTTTTCCCGCTTATATGATATTTTTATATAACTTCCATCAACACAACTTTTTAAGCCTATCCCATCCTATATTAACCAATTAAACCCACTTTTTATGTCAACAGATAAAATCATCATCAAAGGAGCCCGTGTCCACAACCTCAAGAACATCGACCTTGAACTTCCAAGGGACAAACTCATAGTAATCACAGGACTCTCAGGTTCTGGCAAATCATCACTCGCATTCGACACGCTCTATGCAGAAGGACAGCGGCGGTACGTGGAATCACTCTCAGCCTATGCGCGCCAGTTCCTCGGTCAGATGGACAAACCGGATGTCGAGTACATCGAAGGTCTTTCCCCTGCCATCTCAATCGAGCAAAAATCCACAAGCAAGAACCCGCGCTCCACGGTTGGTACAGTCACCGAGATATTTGACTACCTGCGCCTGTTGTACGCACGAATCGGGAAACAGCACTGCCCCGAATGCGGCAGTGAAATCGCACCGCAGACCGTTGAGCAGATAGTGGCAAGACTCATGGACATGCCCGAAGGCACGAAAATACACGTCCTTGCACCGCTGGCACGCCAGAGGAAAGGCGAATACAAGCAGGTTTTCGAAGAACTCGTAAAATCAGGGTTCAGCCGCGTCCGCGTTGACGGCGGGATGTACGAACTCTCGGAAGAAATTGCCCTCAACAAGCAGCAGAAACACGATATAGACGTGGTGGTTGACCGCCTTGCCATTAAAGCAGGAATAGAAGAGCGTCTTGCGGATTCGGTCGCGACAGCACTTAAAGAAGGCGCAGGGATAGTTGTGGTTGAGGTGCCTGGCAGTAAGGAACTGTTGTTCAGCGAACACGCAGCATGTGCAAAATGCGGGATAAGTTTCGAGCCGCTTGAACCCAATATGTTTTCATTCAACAGCCCGCGGGGAGCATGCCCTTCCTGCCAGGGACTCGGAAACACAATGGAATTCGACCCTGACCTGATAATTCCTGAGAAACACAAATCACTCAGCGAGGGCGCAATCGAGCCGTGGGACTCAGGGCACGGGTATTACTCGCAGATGCTAAGGTCTGCGGCAGAATATTACGGTATTCCAATGGATGCGCCATTTTCCGAATTAACGCCCGAACATCAGGAACTGATACTGCATGGCGGGAGCGAGCACATCCTTTTCAGGTTTGTGCCCAGGGACAGGGACGGCGTGTGGGAACACAGGAGCCGTTTTTCAGGCGTCATACCAAGCCTTGCACGCAAGCACAGGGAATCAAGTTCCGAGGAGGCGCGCGAGAAAGTCCAGCAGTATATGAGTATCAAGCCATGCCCGGTGTGCAATGGCGAGCGGCTGAAACCATCAAGTCTTGCTGTAACTGTAGCTGGCAGTTCCATTATCACAGTAACCCGCCTGTCAGTGAAAAAATCAGCCGCATTCCTCGGAGGCATCGAGTTCACGGAAAAAGAGTCAATTATTTCAAGACCCATCATGAAAGAATTGAAAGCGCGGCTTGGATTTTTGATGGATGTCGGGCTTGATTACCTGACACTGGACAGGGGTGCTGCGACACTTTCAGGAGGAGAGAGCCAGAGAATCAGGCTTGCCACGCAGATTGGTTCAAGCCTTGTTGGCGTCCTGTATATCCTTGATGAACCGAGTATCGGTCTTCACCAGAGGGATAACACGCGCCTGATTAACATGCTGACGCGGCTTCGCGACCTCGGAAATACGGTTATTGTTGTGGAACATGACGAAGAGATGATAAAAAGCGCTGATTTTATCGTGGACATGGGACCAGGCGCAGGAGTACACGGCGGCGAAGTGGTGGTGGCAGGAACGCTGGAGTCTGTCATGAACTCGGAAAAATCACTGACCGGAATGTATCTTGCCCACAAAAAATCCATCCCTGTTCCCCTTAAACGGCGAAAGCCAGTTGACAAAATTACCATAGTTGGAGCCAGTGAGAATAACCTGAAACAGGTTGACATAAACATTCCTCTTGGCGTGATGACAACTGTCACAGGTGTTTCAGGTTCAGGGAAAAGCACGCTTGTTAACGAAATCCTTTACAAGGCACTGGCGCAGAAGTTTTACCATGCAAAGGAAAAACCCGGAAAACACAGGGGCATCATCGGAACTGAAAAAATCGATAAAATTATTATCATAGACCAATCGCCAATCGGCAGGACGCCGCGTTCCAACCCTGCAACCTATACAGGCTTATTCACTCCGATAAGGGAACTTTTTGCAAAACTCCCGACAGCAAGGGCGCGGGGTTACATGCCAGGACGGTTCAGTTTCAACGTAAAAGGCGGCAGGTGCGAAGCCTGTAAAGGTGACGGGATAATTACCATCGAGATGCATTTCCTTCCTGACGTTTATGTGCCGTGCGAGGTTTGTCATGGCAAACGCTTCAACAGTGAAACGCTTGAGATTCAGTACAGGGGCAAGACGATTGCAGAGGCGCTTGAAATGACAGTTGAGGAGGCGCTGGAATTCTTTAAGAATATTCCAAAATTGAAACGCCACCTCCAGACGCTTTTCGATGTTGGTCTGGGTTATATACGGCTCGGGCAGCCTGCAACAACGCTGTCCGGGGGGGAAGCCCAGCGCATCAAACTATCGTCAGAACTCAGCAAGAAAAGTACGGGAAAGACGCTTTACATACTTGATGAGCCCACGACAGGGCTGCATTTTGACGACATCCAGAAACTGCTGGATATGCTTTCAAGGCTTGTTGATGCAGGTAACAGCGTTGTGGTTATTGAACACAACCTTGACGTGATAAAAGTGGCTGACCATATAATCGACCTCGGACCGGAAGGCGGGGATAACGGCGGACGGATAGTTGCAGAAGGAACGCCGGAGAAGGTTGCGAATACAAGCGGTTCGTACACAGGACAGTACCTGAAACATGTGCTGTACCCTGATAAACCAAAATGATGTTTTTCCATGCCTAAAACCATTGAAGATGCAAGAAAACTTCCTGATTCAACAGGGGTTTATATCATGAAGGACAGGGAGGAAAATATAATATATGTGGGAAAAGCTGCTTCGCTTCGTGACAGGGTAAGCTCGTATTTCAGGGAGCAGGACTCTCCAAAGACCCGTATCCTCGTGAAAAACATCGAGGATTTTGAATATATTGTCACAGGGAACGAGGTCGAAGCGCTTGTTCTTGAATCAAACCTGATAAAAGAACACATGCCGCGCTATAACGTGCGCCTGCGGGATGACAAGCATTATCCTTATATTAAGATTACAAACGAGGAATTCCCGCACATCTGTATTGCAAGGCGCAGAAGCCATGACGGTGGACAGTATTTCGGACCGTATCCGGGTTCAAAAGCAGTGCGTGAATTGATAAAGATGGCTTCAGGTTTCGGGATACGAAGGTGCAGGAAAAAACTCCCGTGCCCGCCATGCCTGAACTACCATATTAAACAATGCGCTGCTCCCTGTCTTGGCAAAGTGACGGAAAAGGAGTACAGGAACATCATCAGTGATGTCACGGGATTCCTTGAGGGAAAGCGAAGCCAGCTTATCAGGTCGCTGGAAGCGCGGATGGAGGAACTTTCAGATGCGCAGGAGTATGAGAAAGCAGCGCGGGTGCGTGACCAGGTACATGCGCTCAGGGAACTTTCTGAAAAACAGCGCGTGAATGTGGAAGGAAATAAGGAACAGGATGTTATTGCAGCCGCAATTTCAGGTAACACTGCTGTCATACAGATTTTCCATATAAGCGAAGGAAGCCTCCGCGGCAGGGATACAATTTCCGTGAATACGGCAGGCGCGGATGAAGTGGATGTCCTGTCGGGTTTTGTCAAGCAGTATTACCAGGATATACCGCCGCCGCAGGAGATAATCGTACCAGTGGAAATAGAGGATGCGTCAATCGCGCGCTGGCTCTCCGGGAACAGCTCACGGCTTAAGACAGCGCGGAGCCAGACCGAGAAGGGACTTATGAACCTTGCACTTGAGAATGCAAGAATGATTGCCGGGCAGAATATGTTACGTGAGGCACGAAGCGGCGCTGAAGCCCTTTCCGCCCTCAGGAATGCCCTGTCGCTTCCTGTTGTGCCTGTGGTTATCGAGGCGTTTGATATTTCAAATACCAGCGGTACTGATGCTGTCGGTTCACTTGTGGCGTTTGAGGACGGTGAGCCTGATAAAAAGAATTACAGGCGTTTCGGGATAAAAACAGTTGAGGGCGCAGATGATACGGCTATGATTCGGGAGGTCGTGGCGCGCGCTTACACCCGCCGCCGGGATGAGGGAAAACGTATGCCTGACCTTGTTCTGATTGACGGCGGCAGGGGGCAGTTAAATGCCGCCATTTCGGCGCTTGATGATGTTGGATTGGGTTTGAGTGCCGCATCAATTGCCAAGCAGTTTGAGCATATTTTCATTCCTGGCAGGGATGCGCCTGTTATCCTGCCGAAAGATTCGCCAGAGTTGCTGCTTGTGCGAAGGATACGGGATGAGGCGCACAGGTTTGCAGTAGCGTACCACAGGAAACTCAGGGGCAGGAAGATGCAGGAATCGGTACTTGATGACATAGAGGGAGTCGGCGCGAAAAGGAAGCGCGCTTTGCTGCTGTATTTCGGGTCGGTTGAGATGCTGAAGAAGGCTGAACTACCAGAGATTGAAAAAGTACCGGGGATTTCAGGGAAGGTTGCTGGGGCTGTGTGGGGATGTTTTCACAAAGCTAACTTTACGAAATGAGTTACAATGGCAAGATACGGCATCCACATTCAAATCACTCCAATACCCAACAAATCACAGGCTTCTTTCGGATTTAAAATCCCAATCCCCTCATATTCCCCTAATCCTAACAGATGCGCATCACCGGAAACAACATACTTTGCGCAGCAGGCAACAGCACATTCCAGAATCTTATTATCATCAGGGTCTGCTTTGATAACATCAAGTTTTATTTTCGGGTCAACTACTTCGGAGAATGAAAGTATAGCCTCAATAACCGTTTCGATTCTATCCTCACTAAAACCGAACTTTTTCCAGTAAACAGCCTGTATTTTATTCCGGCAGAGTCCAGCAACCGTGCAGGATTGCTTTTGGTTGAAATCAAAGCCGAAACAAACACATTCGTGTCCAGAACAAGTTAAATCATGCCTTGCTTTTTTCCGTCCTGTGCGCTTTTATTTCAGTCTCAACATCCTTTTCAGTCAAACCCTTAGCTTCCATATCTTGCCGCACCGGCACCAGAATCTCCCTTAAGCTCTTCTCAAACATTTCAGGTTCGATTTTTTTAAGCAGGATATTGTCTCCCTTACTGTAAACCAGCAGTTTATCCTGTTCATTCAGCCCGACTGATTTTAGAATCTTTTTCGGGATAACTATCTGTCCCCTTGAAGATATTGTGACCATATCAACGGTTGTATTCATAATAAGATATATCTTGTTTATAAGACATAAACTTTTTCGAGGCTTGGGCTTATTATTGTTAAGGGCTTGTTCTTACCCAAAAATTCGTTACCTTATTTTTCGGTAAAGCCTGAGCTAAATCGGAGTACTTATCTCTGGATTACCTATTTCATGTTAGAAGTGCAAAAAGACCCTGCTACTGACGGTGAGACAATGCCAGGTAAAACAAACATGCCCTTCGTATTCATAAACGCTGCCATGAGCGCAGACGGAAAAATCGCAACAATCGAGAGAAAGCAGACTCGTATATCAGGCAGCTTTGACTTTGACCGCGTGGATGAACTCAGGGCGGCATCGGATGCCGTGATGGTCGGCATAGGCACCGTACTCTCAGACGACCCGAGCCTTACCGTAAAATCAGAAACACGCAGGACAAAAAGGCGTGCTGTAGGGCTTGATGAAAACCCTGTGCGGATTGTGGTGGACAGTATGGCGCGGACTCCCATAGATTCTGATATTTTCAAAAAAGGAACTGGCAAAAGGATAATTGCAATATCCGAAAGTGCGCCGCAGGAAAAGGTGAAACAGCTTTCAGGAAAGGCTGATATTATCACAGCAGGCAAGGAGAACGTGGATTTAGCGAAACTCCTTGCAGAACTAAAAACCCGCGGGATTAACAGGTTAATGGTAGAAGGCGGCGCCACGCTTAACTGGGGTCTGGTTTCAAACGGGCTTGTTGATGAGATTTACACTTTCATCGGTAATATCATCCTTGGCGGTGCGGCTGCCCCGACGCTTGTGGATGGGGAAGGGAGTGCAGGCACAGCATGCAGGCTTGGGCTCATATCCTGCGTACAGGGCATACAGGGCGTACAGGGCAGTCCGGAATAATAACATCCACGAAAAACATCACAAATATTCCTTTATACTATTACCAAGATATAACAAAACAAATGCCTGATACGAATCACAAATATCGTGCAGCTTCAGCAGAGATTATAAAAACTGCAAAACTTTCCATCTATTCAAACCTTTTTCTTCTCCTGATGAAACTCGCTGTCGGTTTTCTTATGGGTTCAATCAGTGTGCTCTCAGAGGCGCTTCATTCGGGTATAGACCTCATAGCTGCAATTATAGCCAACTATTCCATAAGGACAGCAGCAAAACCAGCAGATGAGGTTCATAAATTCGGGCACGGCAAGTATGAGAACATATCGGGAACTATTGAAGCCCTGCTGATATTCATAATATCCATTGTTATCATGCTCGAAGCGCTGGACAAAATACAAACAGGCGGCAAAGTCGAATACCTCGGCGCAGGAATGGTTGTTATGGGAATCTCTGCTGTGGTAAACTATTTCATATCCAGGAAACTCATGAAAGTCGCCCGGAGAACAGAATCAATAGCTCTTGAAGCTGATGCATTCCACCTGTCCACTGACGTTTACACATCCCTTGGAGTTTTTGTCGGGCTTATCCTTATACAACTTACAGGCATGCCGGTTTTTGACCCGGTTATGGCGATTATCGTAGCACTCATTATTCTAAGGGCTGCGTACAACCTTACAAAGCGTTCCCTTTATGGGCTTATGGATGCAAAACTTTCAGACAGGGAAGAATGCATTATTAAGGAAATAATTACCGGGCATTTTTCCGAATACGTGGAATACCATAACCTGCGTACACGGATGTCAGGGGCAGAGAGGTTCGTTGACCTGCATCTTGTTTTTCCCAGGAACAAGCCGGTTGTGGAGGCTCATGAATTCTGCGACCATCTTGAAAAGGATATTATGAAACAGATTCCTAACCTTTCGATAACCATTCATATCGAACCATGCAGGGATGATTGCGTGATATGCCAGAAACTGGACGTATGCAATCTGGCGGATAAGCCGACAACTAAATCCTAAACCATCTTCATAAGCGCTTCTTTTGCCTGCATCCCGACAGTTATTCCGAGCAACTTCGCAGGTTCCGAAACATCCACAGCTTTTGCATTCAGTACATCCTCAAAGCTGTTAACTCCAGTAACCCGGACAGCAGCATCACCGAGTTTGTTGGCAATATCCATATCCAGGTAGCCGCACATTACAAACCCCTTTCGCGCCCTTATTACAAGAAGTGGAGCGTGCCCCATATCGAATTTCAGTCCGAGTACGCTGCCATTCCCTATGTCAATCTGTTCAACAAGCATGGCTCCTGCAAGGCTTTACAAACAGAAATATTTTATCATGGTTAAAACCAATAGAATACAAAGCAGGAGTACTTGCATGAGACACATCCACAAGAACCTTAAGCTCGCAATTATCCTTTCAACGTTCATATTTTTCATGGAATTTGCAGGAGGGATTATCTCAAACAGCCTGGCTCTCCTTTCTGATTCCGCCCATGTATTCATGGACGTTGTTGCGCTGATTCTCGCATACGGCGCCTTGAAAATATCAGCCCGTCCTTCAAACAGGAATGTGACTTTCGGGTACCACAGGTTCGAGATATTTGCCGCGCTTGTTAACGGCATGACCATCATCGGGATTGCGATATTCATATTTTACGAAGCATACCAGAGAATACTTGACCCGCCTGCTGTTAAAGGTGTTGAAGTTCTGGTAATTGCTACAATCGGACTGGCTGCAAACACGTGGGTTGCTATCAAGCTGCACGGGCATTCTGACCTGAACATCAGGGGCGCTTACCTGCATGTGCTCGGTGACGCGCTCGCCTCAATTGCAGTAATTGCAGGAGCTGTCGTTATAATCTTTACAGGGTATAACAGGATTGACCCGATTCTTAGTATCCTGATTGGTGCGTTCCTGCTTGCCGGCGCTTCCAGGCTTGTATTCGGGTCGCTGCGTGTCCTGCTTGAGTTTGCGCCGAAACATGTTGATGGTGAAACATTACTGGATGCATTGATGGAAATTGAGGGCGTGAAAGGTGCGCATGACATCCATATATGGAGCATCTGTTCGAATATCCATGCCATGAGCGCGCATATCCTTGTTGACAGGATGCATGTCCAGCAGACAGGGGGTCTTGTCAGTGAAATCAGCAAAATGGTAAAGGAGCGGTTCCAGATAATGCATACAACATTGCAGTTTGAATGTGCCGAATGCACACTCGCGGAGATAGGGCATGAGGATTTCCATTGATTACTGTTATCTGGATGTTCATCCAATTGAGGTAACATGGACATCATAACAGCCTGTCGAAAGATAGCAGAAAAAGGTCTGGTTGCAGGAGCTAGCGGGAATGTATCTGAAAGAGCTGGCAGTTCGTTTCATATCACTGCATCCGGTGTGCGGCTGGATTCTGTCAGGTCGGCAAAGGATTTGGTGAAGTGTGATACTGGTTCGGATGCCTTTATAACAGGTGCGTCTATGGAAACACGGATGCACCGGGCTATTTACAGACAGCGCCCTGATGCCTGGGCAGTAATACATGCAAACCCGCCGTTTTCTACTGTTGTTGCGTGCGCTCCTGAATTAACTGTGGATACGTCGCTGATACCGGAAGGAGCTTTATTAAACCCTGTCTGCCGTGTCGGAGCCTATCCTGCTGGAAGCAATGAACTGGCTGAAGCTGTGGGTTTGTCAGCAGGGAAGTCTAATGTTCTTATTCTCAAAAACCACGGTGTGGTTACTGTTGGCGCAAATATGGAAGAAGCGCTTAACAGGCTTGAGTATCTCGAACTGATATGCAGGATAATTGTTACTGCAAAAAGTGCGGGGATTGTGTTGGGTGGAGGCGGGGTTTCGGGGTATCGGTAAAGCTCTGGTATCTGGAAAAATAAGCCCTAATAATTCCTTAACCGATGAATAAATATTATGTTAACGCAAAAATTATGCAGATAATGCGGAATTGAGCGGAAATGTTAGTAAGTATTAGTAACAATTATAAGCATTGTTATTCTATTGAGCCACTATGTACCACCTTGAATGCATTGAATGTCACAGGAAGTATCCTGATACTGAGGTAATATACCTGTGTAAATGCGGTGGTCTGCTTGAAGTTATTTATGATTCAGAGCTTGCACTCAGCAAGAATGATTTTAAAGGACCCCTGTCTGTCTGGAAATACCGCCCGCTTCTTCCCGCAAAAGGCGAGCCTGTAACCTTACAGGAAGGCGGTACGAAACTTTACAGAATCGACAGGATTGCAAAAGATTTGGGTATGAAGGATGTTTATGTCAAGCACGAGGGCATGAACCCGACCGGCTCGTTCAAGGACAGGGGCATGACAGTGGGCGTTACAAAAGCCCTTGAACTTGGTATGAAAACCGTAGCCTGTGCATCCACCGGCAATACTTCTGCTTCACTTGCTGTGTACGGTGCAAGAGCAGGGATTCCGGCTGTTGTACTTTTACCGGCAGGCAAGGTAGCGCTCGGAAAACTTGCTCAGGCACTGATTCACGGTGCTAAAGTGCTCAGCATCAGGGGAAACTTCGATGATGCGCTCAAGCTCGTGTGCGGTTTGTGCGATACTGATGGTTTTTACCTGTTGAATTCAGTGAATCCTTACCGCCTTGAAGGACAGAAAACAATTGCTTTTGAAATTGTTGACCAGCTTGGCTGGGAAGTTCCTGACAGGATTGTACTGCCTGTGGGAAACGCAGGGAACATATCTGCAATTTATAAAGGATTTAAGGAATTCAAGCGCCTTGGTATTATCGATGACATCCCGAAGATGACAGGCATACAGGCAGAAGGCGCATCTCCGATTGTGTCGGCTATTAAGAATAATAAAGCATCCATCACTCCTGAAGGAAACCCTGAAACCCTGGCTACTGCAATACGGATTGGAAAACCCGTAAACGCTAAGAAGGCTCTGGCTGCCATCAGGGAATCCGGCGGGACTGCTGAGACTGTCACTGATCAAGAGATAGTCAATGCACAGTGCGAGCTTGCCGCGGTTGAAGGAATCGGGGTTGAGCCTGCCAGCGCATCATCCATAGCAGGGCTGCGCAAACTCGTGGATATGGGCGTTATCCAGCCGGATGAAAGGGTTGTATGTATTACGACAGGACATCTCCTCAAGGATACACAGCATGTGCTTGAAGTATGCCCGAAACCGATTGAGATAGAGGCTACAATCGAAGCTGTGAGAAAAGCTGTTTTTGG
>PGYG01000076.1:13250-14892 GCA_002839545.1 Candidatus Methanoperedentaceae archaeon HGW-Methanoperedenaceae-1 | reverse complement strand
TTCCTTAGCATCTGCGTTGTATCTGTACCTTTCGGAGGGCTTACCTCTGCTGTTACGATGAACTTCCCTGAGCCAAGTGTTTCCATTAAATTCACGTTTCCACCCTGTATTTCCTTGCATGGTCTTTAGGTTCCTTTGCTAATTCAAGGAGTTCAAGTGAATCCGTTTCCTTGAGCTTTTCAAATATCTCATCCCAGGCACAATCCCTGCTATCCACTTCGCACTTCCCATCCATTGCGCCGCCGCACGGACCATTTAACAATCCTTTAGCACACCTGATTACAGGACACACGCCGCCGTACATCCAGACTGTACATTCACCGCATAAGCCGCATCTCTCAATAAGCGTTTCATCCCTGCATACACCGCCAAGGGATTTGGTATCAAGTGCAGGATACACCCGGATTCCTGCCTCACCTGAAATAACAGAAACACCTCCGCCGCATGACATGACAAGCAGGGCATCAGATTCCCTGATTGTGGGGTTTCCAGACAACACGTCTTCCCATGATGAAATTGTGCACGCAGAACTCAGGACTGTCCATCCTGTAACATTCATCCCGGCTTCAGTGAGCCTCTTTTCCATCTCGAGGCTCGCCGCCTGTATGAAGTTTTTTGGCGCATTTACCGCAGCCGATTATGAAAATATCGCGCTCTTTTATGGCTTTTAAAATGTCATCAAATTCTTTCTGTCTTGTGATTATCATTTCAAACCTGAATACCTGAAAATGGTATCGTCTTTCTTATTCATTAATTCGTCAATCATATCAGCAACAATAGGCAGGTTCCTTACCTGGTGCCTTATCTTGTCCGAGAGGCGCTCAACCTGTAGCTGCGTTCCAGTAATAACAAGGCTTACCCTGCCGGATTCATGGGAAACAGCCTCCCTTGGAAGAGCCGCATCCCCGCCTCTTGCCAGCATCTCCTGTTTGATTATCAAAGCCTCTGTCGTTGTAATGTTTTTAAGCAGTATATTAACATGTACGGTCTTGTTCTTCATCACATGGCTTCCTGTTCCTGTTGCTCCGATTGAGCGCATTATCCTTGCTCCGTCTTCACCGTTCATTATATCAAGAAGCTCAGCCTCAAATTCCCCGGATGTTACAGATGGGACTTTTGCCCTTGTGTTCTGTGCAACCATGACGGCATCAAGTGTTGGCGCCACGTCATGTGTCCTGATAATATGGGCACCGTTTCGAACAGCAATTGCAGTCGCGGCAAGGCTTCCGAAGAGCCTCTCACCAGCAGGTTTTCCGAGTGTATCCCCGACAAAGGATTTCCTTGATATTGCAACAAGTACTGGTTTTCCGAATACGCGAAGTCTTTCAAGGTTGTCTATTGTCTCGTAATCGTAAAGCGGAAGTTTTCCGGAAATCCATTTCCCGATGGCAGGGTCAATTATGATGTTATCAGGATTAATTCCACCATCTTCTGCCTGTGTTATTATCCTGTCAAGTGAGTTCATTACCGCATCCATGCCCAGAGGGTCGCCCGGCATGCTGCTGCTTGCCATCAGTATCACAGGACATTTGTGTTCTTTTGCCACATCCGGCATTCCCAAATCAGCCGTGAATCCGCTAACATCGTTTATAATATCAGCGCCTGCACTGAGGGCTTCGTCTGCAATATCAGAAAACATGGT